>JAGMZX010000092.1:0-10631 GCA_018005585.1 Candidatus Hydrogenedentota bacterium
AAGGCGGTTTGCGCGGGTACGGAAGCTGCTGAAGAAACGGTACCGGGGCGAAGAGGATGAGGCGCTGGTGCGGCGCGCGTTTGAAAGGGCTGCGGCGGCCCATCACGGTCAGACGCGTATCAGCAATGAGCCCTATGTCATTCACAGCCTGGAAGTGGCGATTACGCTGGCGGACATCGGGCTGGACCCGGTGACGGTTTCGGCGGGGCTGCTCCACGACGTTCTGGAAGACACCAAGGTCACGCGCGAGGAGCTGCTGGCGGAGTTTGGCGCCGAGATCGTCTCGCTGGTCGATGCGGTGACGAAGATCAGCACGATCAGCCGGGCAGAGAAGCATGTGCCTCTCGAGATCGAGCAGGCGCAGAATATACGCAAGATGCTGGTCGCCACGGCGCAGGACATCCGCGTGATCCTGATCAAGCTGGCAGACCGCCTGCACAACATGCGCACCATCGACCACCTCGAGAAACCGCGCCGGATCGCGAATGCGCATGAAACGCTCAGCATTTACGCGCCGATCGCCGATCGCCTCGGAATCTCCGCGTGGAAATGGGAACTCGAGGACCTCGCGTTCCGGCAGTTGCACCCGGAAAAATATCGCGAGATCGAAGCGCTCGTGGCATTGAAGCGGCGCGACCGGGAGGCGCGCCTCGCGAAGGTGTTGGCGCTCTTGAACGAGCGTCTGCATAACGAAGAGATTCCGGCGCGGGTCTCGGGCCGCCCCAAGCATTTCTACAGCATCTACCAGAAGATGGAGCGGCAGGGAAAGACGTTCGACGAGGTCATGGACATCGAGGGCGTGCGCATCGTGACGGAGGACCGGGACGGCTGTTACAAGGCCATGGGCGTCGTGCACGACATGTGGCCGCCGGTGATGGGCCGGTTCAAGGACTATATCGCGGTGCCCAAATACAACATGTACCGGGCCATCCATACCACCGTCATGCGCGAGAACGGGACGCCGCTCGAGGTCCAGATTCGCTCGGAAGAAATGGACAAGACGGCGCGCGAAGGCATTGCAGCGCATTGGATCTACAAGGAAGGCGAGCGGGCGCGCGACAAGGAGCTCGACCGGCAGTTGACGTGGCTGCGCAGGATGTTCGGCTGGCTCAAGGACGATGCCGCGCCGGAAGAGGTCCTGGATACCGTCACGCGCGAGTTCTCCCCGTCTTACATCTACGCGTTCACGCCGAAAGGCGAAGTGCGCGAATTGCCGCGCGGCGCCACGCCGCTCGATTATGCGTACAACATCCACTCGGAGATCGGGCATCATTGTATCGGCGCGCGCGTCAACAGCCGGATCGTGCCGCTGACCTACAACCTGCGCACGGGCGAAGTAGTCGAGATCCTCACTTCGAAGAACAAGAACCCGTCGCGTGATTGGCTTGAAATCGTGGTCACGGGCAAGGCGCGCGCGCGCATCCGGCAGCGCCTGCGCGAGATCGGCGAGATGGAGCCGGCCGAGCCGCCGCGCGCGGAAAAGGAAACGGAGAAACCCGGCCCCGCCCACGTGCGCCGCGTCAGCCCGCCCGCGCCCGCCCGCGCCGTGCCGCAGGTTGACGCGGCCACGCGGCGCAAGATGATCCGGATCGACGGCGCGCGCAACATGCTGGTCCAGTTCGCGAAATGCTGCAATCCCATGCCTGGCGAGTCGCTCGCCGCCTATATTGTCCTGAAAGGGCTTGGGATTACGGTGCACCGCGCGGACTGCCGCGTGTTCCTGAAATCGCCGCGCGACCCGGACCGTGTCCTGGCCGCTTCGTGGGCCGGGGAAGGCGCGATTGAGCGCGCCGCGCGCGTGATCGTGACGCAACGCTTGAACGTGCTCGCCGACGTGATGGACGCGCTGCGTCCGCTGAACGTGGACATCGTCAAGGCGGGGTTCGCCTCGTACAAGAACGGAAAATACCGGCTCGATTTCGCCTACCAGGCCCCGGACGAGGATACGGCCAGGCTGGTCCTGCGCACGCTGGAATCGGTGCCGGGCGTCGTCGAGGCGAAGCGATTACGCCTGGACAACGTGGAGTCCGGGCCGATTGCGCCGAAGGAGTGACGCGCCGTGGGCCGATTTGAACTGGTGTCGGACTTCAAACCGGCAGGCGACCAGCCCGAGGCGATCGAGGAACTCGCCGCGCACCTGGAAGACGGGGCCAAGCACGTCGTGCTGCTCGGCGTGACGGGTTCGGGCAAGACGTTCACGGTCGCGAACGTCGTGGCGCGCCTGAACCGGCCCACGCTCGTCCTCGCGCACAACAAGATCCTGGCCGCGCAGCTTTACGGCGAGTTCAAGGAGCTTTTCCCGAACAATGCCGTCGAGTACTTCGTCAGCTACTACGATTACTACCAGCCGGAGGCCTACGTCCCCGCGACCGACACCTATATCGAAAAGGAATCGTCGATCAACGATGAAATCGACAAGATGCGCCACGCGGCCACGCGCGCGGTACTCACCCGGCGCGACGTGCTCGTCGTCGCGAGCGTCTCGTGCATCTACGGCATCGGCTCGCCCGAGACCTACCGCCAGATGCGCGTGGAAATCGAGGAGAATGCGCCGCTCAACCGCGAGCGGCTCCTCGAAGGCCTCGTCGCGATGCAGTATGCGCGCAACGACCTCGATTTCCACCGGGGCACGTTCCGCGCGCGCGGCGATATCGTGGACGTGTTCCCCGCGCACGAGGCCGAGCGCGCGGTGCGCATCGAGTTCTTCGGCGACGTCGTGGAGGGACTCCACGAGATCGATCCCCTGCGCGGCACGGTATTGCGGCGGCTGCACCGCGCGGAGATCTTCCCCGGCACGCACTATGCCACGACCGCCGAAAGCCTGCGCGGCGCCGTCGAAGGCATCGAACACGAACTCGAGGAACGTCTCAAGACCCTGCGCAGCGAAGGCAAGCACCTCTTCGCGGAGCGGCTCGAGCAGCGCACCCGTTTCGACCTCGAAATGCTGCGCGAGATCGGCTATTGCCAGGGCATCGAAAACTACTCGCGTCATCTCGACGGGCGCATGCCCGGCGAGCCGCCGCACACGCTGCTGAGCTATTTCCCCGGCGATTTTCTGCTCGTCGCCGACGAGAGCCACATGACCATCCCGCAGGTGAACGGCATGTTCAAGGGCGACCGCTCGCGCAAGGACAAGCTCGTCGAATACGGGTTCCGGCTGCCCTGCGCGCGCGACAACCGGCCCCTGACCTTCGGGGAATTTCAGCAGCGCGTCAACCAGGTCGTGTACGTGAGCGCGACGCCCGCCGAATACGAACTCGAAAAGAGCGAGGGCCTCGTCGTCGAGCAGGTCGTGCGGCCCACGGGCCTCATCGACCCGGAGGTCGAGGTACGCCCCGCCGGCGGCCAGGTGGACAACCTCCTCGACGAACTGCGGAAACGCGCGGAGCGCGGCGAGCGCGCGCTCGTGACAACGCTCACGAAGCGCATGGCCGAAGACCTCACGGAATACTACCGCGACCTCGGCGTGCGCGTGCGCTACATGCACGCCGACATCGAGACGCTCGAACGCATCGAACTCGTGCGCCAATTGCGCGAAGGCAAGTTCGACGTGCTCATCGGCATCAACCTGCTCCGCGAAGGGCTCGATATCCCCGAAGTCTCGCTCGTGGCCATCCTCGACGCTGACAAGGAGGGTTACCTGCGCTCCGAAACGAGCCTGATCCAGACCTGCGGCCGCGCGGCGCGCCACGTGAACGGGCGCGTCATCATGTACGCCGACACGACCACCGGCTCGATGCGGCGCGCACTCGATGAGATGAACCGGCGCCGAAAGAAACAGGTCGCGTACAACAAGAAGCATAAGATCACGCCGAAATCCGTGCAGAAATCCATCCGCGACATCCTCTCGAATATCTGCGAGCGCGACTACGTCACCGTGCCGATCGCCGCAGAAGAACGCGAAGAATACGTGCCGTTCCAGGACCTCGACAAGGCCATGCGCAAGCTGCGCAAACAGATGAAAGACGCCGCCGACCGCATGGACTTCGAGAAAGCCGCCGAACTCCGCGACCGCATCCGCGCCCTCGAACGGCGTCAGCTCGAGACGGGGGTGTGAGGAAAGGCGACATCTTTCGCGATATCGCCGCGGCCGTTTGGGGTCGAAGACTTTCCGCGAAAATTTTCCGCGTACTGCAAAACTGGGCCGCGTACGTTATAGTGAATATGGAATCTGAACCCCGGATCGTCCGGGTAGTAGGATTCCTCCGGGGACGGAAACGTCCCCTTTTTCATTTTTCGAGGACTTACGACGAAATCTCAGAGAGGTGTTGAACTCGGGAATGATATCTTGCTCCGTTACTTCCCAGAAAACACGCATCAACTGTCTCCTGGCCGTTACGGGTGAAGCGAGGTTCGCCACAATAGGCTATTAATGCCCCCTACGCACCTGTGCTTCCCGCGGCAACAAGCGGCGAATATCCCTGCGAACGCGGCGCGCCAACTTGACCGCCTCGTGCGCTTCGTTCAACGAAATGGACTCATATACATCAGGATACCGCGTGGACGTTGCGAAATCCGTCAATCGTTCCTGTTCTTCGGGACTGATTTCCGGTCGTCCATCCCACCGGACGAGACTGTGCAGTGCCCCTATACAGTGCGTCTTCGGGAATCGAACGCAGCGCCACACCAGCAATGCTTTCAGGTATTTCCCGACACATTGCTGTGCGTGAAAACAGACGGCATCCGTGGGGCAATCCTGTCCCGGCTTAAGGGTATGGGCGGCGTTCTTCAGGTCATTTTCGGCTTTGACTACCCACTCGCGGACGACAGCGACGAGTTCATCATACCCGTGCATAGAGAACCTTGCCCTCGCGCACCGCGGGTTCTTCGATGGCGCCCACGACGTTCCGGCGCCACGCGAATTCTTCGGGCGTGCTGACAATGATGTCTTTCGGCAGATGGATATCATGGAGCGCGAGCCGGATTTCAACCTGTTTCGCCCGCCTGGAGCCTTTGACTGGCATTACGACGAGCAGGTCAACGTCGCTGTCCGGTCCAGCATCGCCGCGCGCGTGGGATCCAAACAGGATGACCTGCTCCGGCTGAAACCGTTCGACGATCAGGCGCACCATGGCATTGATGGCGCTTTCTGTCGCTCGCTTGGTCATTCCTCGAACCTCGATTGGAAACGGCTGCGCAGTGCAGACGTACCGTTACCTTGACATAGCCCATAGCATAGCTTCAATCCGTCAATTATCCCATCTGTTGTGTGGGACAGGCGCGAAATCACGTAGGCGGAGGTGCGTTCCGTAAACGTAATTGAGGACCATTGAAAACCGCTAGGTGTCATGCCTACACTCTCTCTTTGACGGGGGAGAGCAAAAGGGACGCACGGGATATGGAAGAATCGCTCCTGCAGGAGATGACGTCGGCGATCGTCGAGGAAGTGGACCCGGACGAGATCATTCTCTTCGGTTCACATGCCCAGGGCCGCGCTCGTCCGGATTCGGACGTGGACCTGCTGGTCGTGCTCCCGGATTCCGAGGAAACGCGGTTCCGGCGCAGGCGTATCACGGGCAATTTGTACCGGCGGCTTGCACGATATCCCGTAGGCAAGGATATCCTGGTCTATACCCGGTCCGAAACAGAGCGTTGGCGGCACGTACGGGGGCATATTATCGCCACCAGCCTTGCGGAAGGGCGGCGCCTCTATGCCCGGGCATGACCTCGCGCGGGAATTGCTCGCAGCAGCAAGGAGCGATCTCAAGGCGCTCGAGAACATGCTGGATCCGGAAGCGTTCGACGACCGCGTTTTCGGTTTTCATGCGCAACAGGCAGTCGAGAAAGCTCTGAAGTCGTGGCTGAATTATCTGCAGGGGTCACATCCGTTTACGCATGATCTTTCAATGTTGTTGCACGAGCTTGAAGGATGCGGCGCCAATATCGAGGATTATTGGGACTTTGCGGACTTGAGCGCCTATGCGGTCCGATTCCGTTACGAAGCACTATCGGATGAGGAAGAACCACTGGACCGGGAGCGCTTGCTCGGTGATGTTCGCGCGCTCGTAGACGGCGTGATGCATCTCTTGAGCTAAGAAGAATACGCGGTTCTCCTCTCGATGAAATATGACACCTGTTCTTTCCTGCGGTCCTCTCACACGAAGAACGGATTGCTCGTGCGTTCGATGAGGACGGTGCTGGAGGGGCCGTGGCCGGTGTGGATTTCGTAGTCGCCGGGCAGGGTGAGGATGTGCTCGCGGAGGGCCTGGACCTGGCGTTGGGCGTCGCGGGGGTTCGACGTGCCGCCGACGGACCCGGCGAAAAGGGCGTCGCCGGTGAAGACCATGCCGGGGAAGATGAGGCTGATCCCTTCTTCGGTGTGGCCGGGTGTCGCGGCGACGCGGCCTTCGAGATTGCCGACGCGGATGGTGTCGCCATGGCGCGCGGTGCGGGTCTTGCAGCCGCCCGCGTGGCCTTTGCCGCTGTACACGGCCACGTCGTGCTTCGCGAGCAGGTCGCGCAGGCCGCCGGTATGGTCGTAGTGGTCGTGGGTGATGAACACGGCCGTCAGGCGCAGGCCGTGCCGCGCGAGGAACGCCTCGATACGCGGGTCGAAGTCGGCGACATCGGCCAGCAAGGCCTCGCGCGTCGTTTCGCAGCCGATAACAAAAGCGTTTGCCTCGTTCACGTCGATGACGAAATGCCCGAAGATCATCGGTGGCTTCCTTCCAGGTTTGCGTTCTCGAAGTTGGCCTGGCCGCGCGCGCCGGTGAAATCGGTGTTGCGCAGGTTCGCGCGGCGGAAGATGGTCCGCTGGATGTTTGCGTCGCGGAAGCAGGCACCCTCGAAATCGGCGTTGCCGGGCCGTGAATAATAGAGATCGGCCCCGGTGAAGTCGGCCTTGTGTCCTTTCACGCCGACAAGATTGGCGCGCTTGATATTCGCGCCGCGCAGGTTTGCGCCCGAGAGGTCGGCGCATCCGAGCACGGCAAGTTCGAGGTCCGCGCCGCTCAGGTCGGCGCCGCGCAGGTTTGCGCCGTCCAGCAACGCGCCGCGCAAGTCCGCTTTGCGCAGGCTAGCGCCTTCGAGGTTCGCGCCGGATAGCCGTCTTGCCCGGAGGTCCGCCCCATCGAGAATGCGTCCGGCAAGCTGCGCGCCGGGCAGCCACTCGCCCTCATTCACGGTTGTAATGCGCTCGACATCGGCCGTAATCTTCGATTCCATCACAGCACAAACCTCCGCGTCAAAGCTTAGAATTCGTCGAGACCCGTCAGGCGCTGTTCGAGCCAGTCGCCGTAAAGTGCTATTTCCTTGAGCGCCGCGCGGATGTCCCCGGGCGTCACATCGCGGTGCAAGAAACACCGGATCAAGGCGAGCCTTTCCCCGTCTTCCGCCGGGACGATGGCGAGCGCGCAAAGGCCGAGCTTGGCGTTCATGCGCAACGCCCAAGTAGCGGTTTCGTCGTCCGGCTTCTTGGAACAGAAGCTGTACAACCGCACGAGTTTGAGCCCGTCGCTGCCTTCAAAAGGCCGCAGGTAGACCGTCTGGTGGCGGCCCTCCTTGAGGGCGACTTCGATGGCGTAGCCGTCCTTGTCCTCGCGCACGGCGCGCTTGCCGGTCTTTTCGCACGCGCGCGCCAGGCGCTTGAGACTGTAGCCGCCCTCGGGCTTTGGCTTGACACCCGCGAGACCCGCCTTTGCCGTTGCGAGGGCGCGCGCCGCCGCTTCGCGCACATCCGTGTCGGGGTCCTTGGCATGCGCCGTCAACGCCGCCGTGGCGGCGGCTGCCGCCTCGCCGAGGGCGTCCGCCGCGTCGCGCCGGTGCACCCAGCCTGCCTTCGCATCCTTCAATACCTCGATGGCCTGTCGTACGGAGAGTCCCATGGCCGCGCTCCTCATGCGGAGGCATTGTACCAACGGATGGAATCGCGCGCATACCCCGCGACGCGTCTCAGACATACTGTGTGTTCTTGCGAAGTTCCCCGTAACGTGGTAGTGTTAGGCGGTCGTGGCGGCGATGAAGAACGCCGCACGGGGGAACGCTGGAAAATCCGGTGCTTCCGGCGAATATCGCATAAGCGGAGATTACTCTGGGTGCAGCAAAAGGCATCAAACCCGGACGCGTCTGGCGCTGCCGTTGCGCTGCCGGCCAGTGCCGGCCTGGGCCACGAGAGACGGGACATCTGGACCATTGGGGTGATGCTGGGTGTTTGCTGGTTTCTGGAGGTGGGGGGGCGGGTCGCCGTGCAAACCGGGCACATCTCCGGCGCCAGCCGGGATATTGCGGGATTGCTCGCAATGGGTGTGCTGGGGGCCTCTTTCCTGTATGTCTTCGCGATGGTGCGGCGGCTGCCGCCGCTGGTCCACGGAGCGCTTCTGTTGGGCATTCTCTGCCTGGTGGTGTTTCAACTCAGCGATATTGCGGACGAGTTTGACGCCTTTCGGTCCATTCCGTGGCTGAGGAAAGAGAACGCCTTGCACACGATTTTTGAAAACGCCATAGCGGGCACAGGCGCCTTGCTGCTGATAGCGGGTTTGTACTATGCCCTGCTGGAACTCGAGCGGGGCCGGCGGCGGCTCGAAGCGGAGCGTGCGCGGCTTGCGCAGAACGTGGCCGTGCGGGAACAAGTGGAGGCGGAACTCGAAGCGGCGCGCGACCGACTGGAAGAGGAAGTGACGGCGCGAACCGCCGAACTTGCGCAGCGGAACGAGCAGTTACACGTGGAGCTGGAGGAACGGGCCCGCACCGAAATGTCCCTCGCGCGCCGTTTGCGCTTCGAGGAGGGACTCGCGGCGTGTTCGCACACGCTTCAGGCGGAAACGTCAAAGGTGGGCGCGCTGGAGCACGCCCTGGACTTGCTGCGCATGGCGGCCGGGGCGGCGCACGTGCTGTTCTATGAGAACGCGCCGGACCCGGAGGGGGTGCTGTGGTCGCGGCTTGCCGGCGAAGCACACGGCGCCGGATTGCAGGAATTACCGGGCGGAGAGGAGATGCGCCGCATCGGGTATGGCGGCGAGGCGGTAGCGTGGCGCAAGGTCCTGGAATCGGGCCGCACGGTCATGTTCGGCGCGGAACAGGCCACCGGCGAAGAACAGGCGTTCCTGGGCCGTTTGGGCGCGCGGAACGCGCTGTTGCTGCCGGTGGTGTGGGAGGGCGATTGGCGGGGTGTTCTGGCGTTCATCAACTGCCGGCAGCAGGACGGCTGGGGAACCGAGGAAGTGCGCGTGTTGCGGACGGCCGCGGAACTGCTGGGCGCGTTCAAGGAACGCGAGCGCACGGAGGAAGCGCTGCGCAAGGCGCATGAAGGCCTCGAACGCCGCGTGGCGGAACGCACGGCGGACCTGACCCTCGCCAACAAGCGGCTGGAAGAAGAAGTCGCGGACCGGCGCCGGGCTGAACGGGAAAAAGAGAAACTTGAGACCCAACTGCGCCAGGCGGAGAAGATGAAGGCCATAGGCACGCTGGCCGGCGGCATCGCGCACGACTTCAACAATATCCTCTCCTCGATTCTCGGATTCACGGAGATGACCCTTGTGAAATCCGACCCGGATTTTCCGTATCGCCGTTACTTGGAGGAAGTGTTCAAGGCGGGTAACCGCGCCAAGGAACTGGTGCGGCAAATCCTCGTGTTCAGCCGGCAAAGCGACGAAGACCGGGCGCCGGTAAACATGTACGAAGTGGTGGACGAAGCGATCGCCTTGTTCGGCCCCACGTTGCCGAAGACCATCGAATTGCACGTGAGTCTCGACCGCGAGTGTGGCCTGGTGCTGGCCGACCCCGTGCAAATACATCAGGTGGTCGTGAACCTGCTGACGAACGCGGAGCACGCCATGCGCGAGAAAGGCGGAGTGCTTACGGTGAGCGTAGAGTCCCTCCGCTTGGACGGGCCCGCCACCACGCCGCAGGGCATCCTGCTCCCCGGTTCCTATGTGGTGCTGACGGTGTCCGACAAGGGGCACGGTATCCCGCCGGAGGCGTTGAACCGCATTTTCGAACCGTTTTTCACCACAAAACCCGTTGGCGAAGGGACGGGAATGGGCCTGGCCATCGTACACGGGATCGTGACGTCGATGGGCGGGGTGATTACGACGGAAAGCGTCTGCGGGCACGGCGCGAAGTTCCGCGTCTACCTGCCACAGGTCCATCGCACGGTCTCTCCGCCGCCGCGCGATATCGGCGAAGATCTGGGCGGCTCCGAGCACATTCTCGTGGTCGACGACGAAGCACAACTGGTCAGCATGTGGACCGAGATGCTGCGCGCACTGGGGTATCAGGTTACCTCGTACACGAGCAGCGTAAGCGCGCTGCAGGATTTCGTTGACGGCCCCGAGCGGTTTCAACTCGCGCTGTTGGACCAAACCATGCCCGAATTGTCCGGAGCGGAACTGGCGCGGCGCATATTTGCCGTGAATCCTGAATTTCCGGTCATTCTTGCCACGGGTTTCAGCGAGTCCATATCCGAGGAAGAGGTGCAGGCCCTGGGCATCCGCGAACTCATTCTAAAGCCGATTATCACGAAGGACCTCGCACTTTCGATCCGCCGCGCGCTGGGCAATCCGGAGCCGGGACGCACCCCCAAGCAACCGGGCAGGACGTAGGCGGCGCCCGGCGGCCTATTCGACGGCCCGGCGATACCCGTCCAGCGCGGCCGCGGCCATCCGTTCCGGCGTAAACCGCGCGGCGCGAAGAGG
>JAGMZX010000092.1:10731-21127 GCA_018005585.1 Candidatus Hydrogenedentota bacterium
GGGACGCACCCCCAAGCAACCGGGCAGGACGTAGGCGGCGCCCGGCGGCCTATTCGACGGCCCGGCGATACCCGTCCAGCGCGGCCGCGGCCATCCGTTCCGGCGTAAACCGCGCGGCGCGAAGAGGCCCCTCCCGGCGCGCCCGCTCCCGGAAGTCTCCGTCTGTCAATACGTGAATCAGGCCCTGCTCGATTGCGTCCACATCGCGGGGATCCACGTGATGCGCCGTGCCGCCGGCTACTTCCGCCAGCGCGGCGTCGGTCGATGCAAGGGTTGGTGTGCCGCATGCGAGCGCTTCAAGCACGGGTATGCCGAAACCTTCATACAGGGATACGTAGGCGAAGGCGTCCGCAGCCGCGTAGATCGCGGGCAGGTCCTCGCGCGGGACGTAATCGGTGAAGATCAGGCGGTCCTGGAGGTCGAGGCGGGCGATGGCGTCCACGGCTTCCTGGTAGAGCCAGGCGCGCTTGCCTGTAATCACGAGCGCGTGGTCCAGACCGTGCCGCTGCAGGCGCGCAAACGCTTGCGCCAGACGGACGAGGTTCTTGCGCGGCTGAATCAGCCCCACGTACAGGACGAAACGCGCGGGCAGCCGGTATTTCCTGCGAACGCGATCCAGCAGTTCCGGGTCTGCGGCGGGACGGAAGGCCATGTCCACGGGCGGTTGCACGAGGTCAAAGCGGTCTTCCGGGATGCCGTAGCGCGTCTGGATGTCTCGCTGGACCGCGCGGGTCAGCACGAAGATGCGCGCGGCGTGCCGGACCGTGAATGGCGTGAGCGCGCGCAGGCGGCAGCGGTCGGCCAGCGGCATCGTGCCGGGGAAATGAAAAGCCACGAGGTCGTGTAGGCTGACCACATAGGGGCAGGGCCGCCTCAGAGGAGCCGTGTACTGGATATGCACGAGGTCGAGCCGGACCTGCCTGCAGAGCCGCGGCAGCACGTACAGCATCCGTTTGTAAGAGGAGCGCGTGGGCAACGGGAACGCAGGAAAGGGGAGGCCTGGTTCCTGGTGGCCGGGGTTCAGAAAGACCGCGATATCCGCGTCGGGCGCGTGTGCGGCGAGGGCCTGAACCAGCGCGCGCATATAGGTCTCGTTCCCGCCCGCGCGTGTGCCCAGTACGTGCGCGTCTATGCCGGTTTTCATGGCGGGCGTCCCCGCTTTCACGCGCGCGGTTCGGGGAAATAGTGCGCCTCGATGAGGCAGCACAGCGCGTGCCACAGCGCGATATGCGCTTCCTGCACGACTTTGGTCGTGCCGCCGGGCGCGCGAATCGCCACATCGGCGCACGCGGCCATGCTGCCGCCCTTCGGCCCCGTCAGCGCGATAGTCACCGCCTCGTGCGCTCTCGCGACGGACATGGCCATCAGGCAGTTGCCCGCGTTGCCGGAGGTCGAAATGGCCAGCAGCACGTCGCCGGGCCGGACCAGCGCGTTCAATTCCTGCGCAAAGGCGATGTCGCGCAATGGGCAATCGTTTTCAATAGCCGTTTTCAGCGAGCCATTGAAGCCCAGGGCGTGCGCGCGCAGGCCGGCCTCAAGATGGGCGGCCAGGTCTTCGCCGCAAGGCAGGCCGGCGAGGCGCGCGGCGATGCCGGGAGGCAGGGGGCGCTTGCGCTCGAAGCTCTTGCAGAGCTCGCCCACGATGTGCATGGCGTCCGCGTTCGAGCCGCCATTGCCGCAGGTGTACAGGGTGTTGCCGCCGTCGTAGCAACGCGCGAGCGCGGCGTGCGCGTCGAGTAGCGCCGCCGCGCAGCCGTCCAGGTCGGGCCTGCGCCGCAGCATGTCGTCGAGGATGTCCTGTTCTATGGGAGAGAGGGCCGGCTTCACGCTGTATTCCTTTTCGTCAGGCTGCGCCGCATACGGAGCAACGCAAACGCGCACCGCTCTTGAGGCGCGTCTTGGCCGCGGACGGCATAGAGGCGGCACGGGCCGTTCTTTCAGAACAAGGTGCGGTGCTGAGAGGCATGGTAGCACGCCGGACCACCCTGCGGCATATCGGAAATCAGGAGGCAGCCGGGAAATGCGCGATTGCGCGGCAACACATGCGGAGCCGGCGCTTCCGCCCTACCGGGCGAAGGTACGAAGCTTCTACGAGATGCGCTGGTACAACGGCTACGTGTATTTCGGGGCGACGAACGCGCTGGCCTTGAGCGCGATGGCAGGCGCGGCGCGGCTGCTGGAAAACGTCCGTCTCCTGGAATGGGCGATGCTGCCTGTGGCGTTCCTCGCGGCCAACCTTGTCGAATGGCTGGCGCACCGGGGGCCGATGCACCGGCGCACGTGGTGGATACCGGTCTTGTTCGATCGCCACACGCTGGTGCATCACGTCTATTTTCCCCATGACGACATGGCCGTGCGCGGCCACCGCGAGTGGCTCTACGTGCTGTTTCCCGCGTTTGCGGTCGCCTTGGTTTTCGCCACGGCGGCGCCGCTTGCCCTGCTTGCGGGCCTGCTGTTCGGAAAGAACGCCGCTTGCCTGTTCTTTATCGTCGCCGTGGGCTACTACCTGCTCTATGAATGGCTGCATCTGGCCTATCACCTCCCGGAATCGTCGTGGATAGGCCGGTTCCCCGTTATTCAGTTCTTGCGGCGCCATCATCTGGCTCACCACCATCCGCATCTCATGCTGCGCTACAACTTCAATATCACATTTCCCGTCTGGGATTACGTGCTGGGCAGCGTATACCAAGAACGCGGGGAGCCGTGAGACTCCCGCGTAATGCGGGCATGAGGCGCGGCGTGATATCCTCTTACCGGAACCGCAATATCATATGGAATCGAGGGCTTCGTGAAAGCTTGTATCCTGTACGGCATCGGCGACCTGCGGTATGAAGAAGCGCCCACGCCCTTCCCCGGCGCGGGCGAGGTACTGCTGCGCGTAGGCGCGTGCGGCATATGCGGCTCCGACATTCCCCGCATCTTCTCCAAGGGAACGCACCGCTTCCCGCTTATTCCCGGGCATGAACTGGCGGGCACGGTTGAGACCGTGGGCGCCGGGGTCGACGGCTCGTGGGCGGGCCGCCGGGCGGCCGTGTATCCGCTGATCCCGTGCCGCCGCTGCGCGGCGTGCGAAGCGGGCGCGTATGCCCAATGCGCGGATTATGACTATCTGGGCTCGCGCTGCGACGGCGGCTTTGCTGAACTGGTGCGTGTGCCCGCATGGAACCTGCTCCCCGTTCCGGAAGGCATGCCGCTGCAGGAGGCGGCGATGGCCGAACCGGTGGCGGTGGCGCTGCACGCGCTGCGACGGGCCCGGCTCGAAGCGGGCGACACGGTGCTGATTACGGGCGCGGGCCCGATCGGCTTGCTGCTGGGCCAATGGGCGCGGATCTTCGGGGCCGGCCGCATCCTGATGACCGACATTGACATCGGCCGGCTGCGTTTCGCGCGGTCGCTCAAATTCGACCACCTGCATGACGCGGGTCAGGGCGACACGGCGGCGTGGGTGCGGCGCAAAACGAACGGGCGCGGCGCGGACGTGGCCGTCGAGGGCACAGGCGTCTCCACCGCGTTTGAGCAGTGCGTCCTGGCGGCGCGCACGTTCGGCCGCGTGGTCCTGATGGGCAATCCCCTGGGCGCGATGACATTGTCTCAGGACGCGTACTGGGCGGTGCTGCGCAAGGAGCTCGAGGTGGCGGGCACATGGAACTCGGTTTACGCGGAACTGCCGCGCAACGAATGGAAGCTCGCGCTCGAGCATATGGCGGACGGGCGGATTGAGGCCGGGCCTCTGATCACGCATCAGACGCCGTTGGACCGGTTGCGCGAGCATTTGGAGATGGTCCGGGACAAGAGGGCCTTTGCGTGCAAGGTCATGTGCGTCAACCATGGCTAAGTCGCCCGTGCAAAACCATGGCCCCGCTTTTTTCGCGAGGATGACACCAATGCCATGGAAGCGCCTTTGGGAAGACGTTTCCCCGGCTGCTTGTTGTTTACAGCATATTGGGGACTTGGGCGGTTTTCGAGGCGCCGCGCCCCGATCCGCCGGGAGATGCCGGTATGAAGAAGAAACAGGGTGATCCCATCTGGGACGCCATTCGCGCGGAGGCGACGGAAGACGCGCGCGTTGAGCCGATGCTGGCCAGTTTCCTGCACAGCGTTGTGCTCAATCATAAGACGCTCGAGGACGCGCTCAGTTTCCAGCTTGCGGGCAAGCTCGAGAGCCACACGCTGTCGGCAGTGACGCTGCGGGACCTTATCGACGAGGCCCTGAATAACGACGCGGGCATCGGCGAGGCGTTCCGCTCGGATATCCTGGCCGTGCTCGAACGGGATCCCGCCTGCACGAAGTACTCGACGCCGCTCCTGTATTTAAAGGGGTTTCACGCGCTTCAGGCCTACCGCGTCGCGCATTACTACTGGAACTGCGGCCGGAAACCGCTCGCATTGTTCTTGCAGAGCCGCATTTCCGAGGTGTTCGGCGTCGATATCCATCCCGCGGCGAGCGTCGGCAGGGGCATCCTTATCGACCACGCGACGAGCGTCGTAATTGGCGAAACGGCCGTCGTGTCGGATAACGTTTCGATGCTTCATGAGGTGACCCTCGGCGGAACGGGCAAGGAAAAGGGCGACCGCCACCCGAAGATCCGCGAGGGCGTGCTCATTTCCGCCGGGGCCAAGATTCTGGGCAACGTCACAGTCGGTGAAGGCGCGAAAATCGGTTCCTGCGCCGTCGTGCTGATGGACGTCGACCCGCATACGACAGTCGTAGGCGTGCCCGCCAGGCCTATCGCGGGCATGCTGCACGGACAACCCGCGCTCGAAATGGACCACCGTATCTGGATGAATTCGGAGAACCGCGAATAAGGCCGCGGGAGGGCCATGCCGGGACCTCCGGTGATTCGTCAGTGCGTGGGGAGCAAGACGACGTAGGTCGGCAGGCCCATGACGCCGAAGTATTCCATAACCTCGCTGGCAGGCATCGCGCCCGGGTCTTCCGCCTGGTACTTGATCTTCACGTAGCCGTCGAGCCGCTGCAGGACCGCGTCATTCTTGAGCGTGGACGTGTTCATGGCGAGGCAGTTCTTGCACCACGTTGCCCAGAAGTCGATAAGTACGGGCTTTTGCTGGTCACGTGCGCGGGCGAGGCCCTGTTCCAGCGAAGAGCCCCAGCCGTCTTCGTCCGAGGCCGCAACACTGGCGGCGACGGCATCGCGGTCGACGAAATAGCGGTCATTGAAGCCGGTCGCCGCGTGATAGCCGTAGTAGGCGGCAAATGCGAGAATGAACACGCCGAAAGCCTGCTTCACGCGCACCATCCACATGCCGGGCCTGGGCAAGAAGGACAAACCCGCACCCGCGAAGGGCCAGGGCAGCGCCATGCCGACGCCGAGCAGAAACGGCAGCAACAGGGCCGCCTTCATGCCGGTGTTGTAGAGGTCCTGGGCGTAGACGATGGTATAGATGACGACGGGCGCGACGCACGCGCCGGCCAGCAGCGCCGACACAGCGCCCATGAAGAACGCGATGCCGAAGCTGCGTTTTTCGTTGCCGCGCACGCCCACTTTCGCTTGATACTTCGTGAAATCGATTTGAATGATGTCGAACATGGCCAGACCGAGGAGAAGGAACAGGACCGCAATGGCCCCGTTGAACCACGGGCTGGCGTTAATGGAGCCGAACACGCTCGAAAGCCCGAGCACGACGGCCAATCCCAGCAGGCCGTAAACGACGGCGATGCCGAGACCGTACGCGCCGCCGAGCGCGAACCCGCGAGCCTTAGACCCCGCGCGGGCGCCCGCCCCGATAATCGCGATGTTGATCGGGATCAAGGGCAGCACGCACGGCGTAAGGTTGAGCATCAATCCCCCGCCAAGCACGAGCAGCAGGACCAGCCAAACGCTCCGGCCCGCGAAGCCGCCTGTGCCGGCCTCGCCTCTCTCCGCGCGGTCAATGAACGCCAGGAAAGAATCCGCCTCGTGAAAACCGAATTCGCTGCCTGCGACGGTGAATTGGTCCGCCAGGCTGCGCCAAGGCGCGGCGGATGACACGGTTTCGGCGTTGCCCGTTTCCGGCGCGGCGGGCGTCGCCACGGTTGGAGTCCCGGCCGGCGCGGCGGGGCCTTGGCCCGCGCTCCCGGTCCGGACCGGGATGCTTACCTTGAGTTCGCCGGGGAACGCGCAGACCTTGTCGTTGCAGGGCTGGTATTTCAGGCGGCCCGTGACGGCATATGCGCCCGCGGCGGCTGTTTCGGCCACGCGCAGCCGCGCTTCGATTGTGAATTCTTCCCCGTAGACCTCGATCGGGGTGGGCTGGAAATCGGGCTGGAACATCTGCGACTTGGGATAGACGACGTCTTCCACGGAGATGCCGTCCGGCGGTTCGAGCGCGAGGTCGGTGGCGTAGGTGTTCGGGTCCTTCGGCGCGTGGGCGTTCACGTGCCAGCCTTTCTCGATGCGGAAGATCAGCAGTGCGCGCACCTGCCCGCCGGGCGCGACGCTCTCGGGTTCCATCTTGACGCTGTATTCGAGTTTTGGGCCGCGTTGCGCCCAGACAGGTACGGCGCCCAGCGCGAACAGGATGCCGCAGATAACCAATGCTGCAAAGTTTCGCATAGTCTCTCATTCCCAATGACCAGCAACCAACACCGTCACGGGCACCCTGTTACCAGGACAGATGCCCGCCCTTTCCCCGGCCGCCCGGGATTATGGCATCCCCCAAAACAGGAATACCATTACGCTGCGCGCGGGTCACAAGCGTTCCCCCGGTCTTCGCTAGACAACACGCACCGCCTGCTGCTTCATTCCGCAACGAGACCAGGGTGGAGTGCCCGAGCGTATCCTTCCGCACGGCAAACAACGCCACAGGCGGCGGATACGCGGGACCATAAATGTGGGCGGCGGCGCGGCACGTCCCCGCCATCCCTGGAAGTGGCATTCCGGCCTGTCTTTCCGGCTCGCGCGTCGTGGCATGGACATCCTGCCCATGGTCTTGAATCACGCACCATGCGCCCGTGGCACCCGTGCGCTTGCGTCTTCTCCGCGGTCTTCTCATGGAAGAACATGGGGGGCCGGATAGCCGCGAAACAGGCGTGTAACGAATTCCGGGTTCGTGGGTAGAATGGGGCGTTGCGGGGCGATTGAGAAGCCCCGAAAGAAGAAAGATCAAATGGAGGATAGGACAATGGATTGGCTGGAAGATCTCTGGAATGCGATCGTCGACTTTTTCACGGGTATCTGGGACGGGATCGTCGATTTGTTCGACGGCATCTTTTAGCCCGGGTATGCGTGACGACCGCATGTGACACGCGGGCATCGGGCGCGGCGCGCGCCTGATGCCTGAAAACCGGGGGCCCTGAAAGGGGTTGCCCGGTTACAAAAAGACGCTACCAAGAATCATAGGCGCTATAACGGACGCCGCCGCCCACCCGCCTCCCTCCCCCTCTGGGCGACGGCGTCCCCCTTTTCTTGCGGCTAGATACTCTCAGGAGGAGCGCCCGGCTTCGCGGTGTCTGGTGTTTCCAGAGCGCCTTCAAAGTAGGGGTGGAACTCCCGTGGCAGCGCGCGGTAGTCGAGGCCGGCCACGGTGCCGTCGAGGTCGCGGGAATTGTAGGTATTCAAAAAGAGGACGTGTTTGCCGCGCAACCGCGCCGCGTCCGCCATGACCGCCGACAGCGCCTTGCCGGTATAGGTGTGGTCGAGCGCGAGCCCCGCCGCGTCGCGAATGGCCCGGATAGCTTCCTCAACCTCGGGCGTGATCACGCCGTAACCCGGCCCGAAGAATTCGTGACGCAGCGCAAAGTGCTCTCCCGGAAAACCGGAGAGCGGGAACGATGCGTCGTGCCGATGCAGCAGGTGATTGGTTTCCTCATACAGCGCGCGCGCCTTGGCTTCGCTTGCCAAGCTGGGTTCCGTTACGCGGATGGCCATGACCGATGCGTGCATTTGCGCTGCCTGCAGACCGAGGGCCAGCCCGACGCCGGTGCCGAGTGTCCCGGCGGCGAGATAGATCACGTCGGGTGCGGGCAGGTCGCCCGCGGCTGCCTGCGCGTGCAGTTCCAGCGCCGCGTTCACGTAGCCCAGCGCGCCAATGGGCGAAGAACCGCCGGGCGGGATAATCATGGGCGGCCGGCCATCGCTGCGCCGCCGCCGGTCCACCACGGAGGCGACGGCGGCATCGAGGCGGTCCTTGTCCGGACACAGGTGAAGTTCGGCGCCCACGGTGAGGCTCATGAGCAAATTGCGCCGTACGGCGGGCGCGTTGGGCTGGGGCACGAGCATCGAGATAGCGTCCATGCCGAGCCGCCGTGCGTAGATTGCCGTAGCCAGCGCGTGGTTGGAGCCGGCCCCGCCAAAGGTCATCACGGCCCGGCAGCCGTCGCAACGCGCGCGGCCCAGGAGAAACTCGAGCTTGCGCACCTTGTTGCCGCCGTACTCCAGCGCGGTGAGGTCGTCCCGCTTGACGTGAAAACTCGCCGCGCCAAGCAGGGACTCGAAACCGGGAACGCGCGCGACGGGGGTGGGCAGCGTGGCAAACCGTTCCAGCGGCAGGGGTTCCCGTAATCCGGGATAAGCTTCAAGCAGCGGGCGCATGACGCCGGCATTCCTCTCATACTTCTCGTTTGCGCGCGCCTTGCCCGCAAGACCATTCCGCGCAACGGCGCAACGCATGTGGGAAGCATACCATGTTCCATCGGACGCGCCCAATCGCGCGTTTGTGGTGTCGCGCCATTACGGCGCCAGTTGGGCGCTTGTGGCGGCGTTTCGGAGTCCGAGTCGCGGCGCCGCACGAGAACGTGGTAAGATTACGGCATTACACCCAGAGCATTACGGGGATACAAGCACCGCGGAAGTTCCGCCATCCCGGCGGCTAGCTTGTCTGCTGCGTCTTTGAAACGAGCGTAGCTCAAATCACCACTATGCAAGTCCTCAATCTGCGCATTATTGCAAGGACCCTGAGCATCATTGCGGCGGGTTCCGGCGTGGCTTTCCTGCCGTCCATCGGCTGGGCCGCGTACTACGCGGAATGGTGGACGATTCCCCCCATTTTCGCCGCTTCCTGCATCGCCTGGACTGTAGCCGCCCTGCTCTACGGGATTGGAAGGAAGGCGGACAACCAGTTGTATCAGCGCGAGGCGCTGGTTATTGTCGTGTTCAGTTGGGTGCTTTCGGGCGTGCTCGGCGCGCTTCCTTTCGTGTGCTCGGGTCTGCTCGAGCCGGTGGGCGCGGTCTTCGAGTGCGTGTCGGGCTACACCACGACGGGCGCCAGTGTCGTAGACAACCTCGCGGAATGGCCGCACAGCCTTCTCTTCTGGCGTTCGTTCACCCACTGGCTCGGCGGCATCGGCATTGTGGTCATGTTCATGGCCATCCTGCCGTATCTGGCGGCCAGCGGCAAGCTGTTGTTCATGACCGAATCCTCCGGGCCGGACCCCCGCGGGTTGCGGCCGCATCTGCGCGACACGGCACTGGTGCTGCTCCAGATATACATCGTCCTGACCCTGCTCAACACGGCGGCCTATCTTCTTACGGGCAAGATGGACCTTTTCGACTCGCTTTGTCATGCGTTCGGCACGCTTGCGACGGGTGGTTTTTCCACGCGCCAGGAAAGCATTTATTACTATCAGAGCTTGCCTGTCGAACTGGTCACGATTCTGTTCATGGTCTGCGGCGCGTCGAGTTTCGGCCTGTATCTGGCGTTGGTCCAGGGCGACCGGCTTGCTTTCTTCCGCAGTACGGAATGGCGCGCCATGATTGGCGTCCTGGCCGCCGCGACGCTGCTTGCGGCGACGAACGTGGCCGGGTTCTGGGGCGCGGCGCCGGCGGGGCAGCCCGCGCTGGAGACCCAGGAGTCTCCCGGTTTCTGGCACAGCCTCCGCGTTGCGGCATTCAGCGTGACCTCGCTTATGACCAACACCGGCTACGTTACCGAAGACTACGATGCGTGGCCCTTCTTCTCGCGCATGCTGCTCGTCGTGGTCATGTGCATCGGCGGTTCGGCGGGGTCTACGGCGGGCGGCATGAAGGTTGTCCGGATCGTGATGGTATTCAAGATGCTGCGCAACCGGCTGGAACGCCTGTTCCGGCCGTATACGGTGCGCGCGCTGCGCGTGGACAACGAGGTCATCGATGACACCGTGCAGCGCAACGTCCTGCTGTTTGTCCTTGCCTATCTCCTGTGTCTGGGCGGGTGTTCGCTGGTGATGTCCGCGTTCGGCCTGCCCTTCGACTCCGCCGTATCCGCCGTGGCCACCTGCATGAGTAACACGGGGCCCGGCCTGGGCCTGGTCGGCGGCATGGAAACCTGCTCCATCGTGCCGCCCGGCGGCCAGGTTTTCCTTGTCTTCTGCATGATCCTCGGCCGATTGGAAGTACTGGCCGTCCTGGTCCTGTTCATGCCGGGATTCTGGCGCTCAAAGTGAAGGGCCCTTTCCGCCGGGCCACGCTGGTGTTCGACC
>JAGMZX010000092.1:21227-23310 GCA_018005585.1 Candidatus Hydrogenedentota bacterium
GTTCTTCTTCTATAATCCCGCCTCTGTCCCTCGTTTTGGGGTGTCTTGCGAGTTACCGTTACGCTCAGGGAGTACACAAGCGAATGGAAAGAATCTTGATCATCGGTTCCGGTCCGGCGGGGTATACGGCGGCATTGTACACGGCGCGGGCGGGCCTTGAGCCTTTGTGTCTCGAGGGCGAGCCCAGCCAGGAGGTGTTGCCGGGCGGCCAACTCATGACCACGACGGAGGTGGAGAACTACCCGGGCTATCCGGAGGGGGTATCGGGACCGAAGATGATGGAGGACTTCAAGAAGCAGGCGGCGCGTTTCGGGGCCCGCTTCGCCTATAAGACCGCCACCCGCGTGGATTTTTCGGCGCGCCCGTTCAAGGTCTGGACCGGCGAGGACCTGTTTGAGGCGAGGACGGTCATTGTGGCGACGGGGGCCAGCGCGAGATACCTTGGTCTCGAGTCCGAAAAGCGGTTTTTGAACCGGGGCGTGTCGGCTTGCGCCACGTGCGACGGAGCGCTGCCGCGATTCCGCAACAAGCCGGTGACGGTCGCGGGCGGCGGCGATACGGCCATGGAAGAGACGCTGTTTCTTGCGAACTTCGCCAGCGAGGTGCATGTCGTGCACCGGCGCGACAAGTTCCGCGCGAGCAAGATCATGGGCGAACGGGTCATCCGCCATCCCAAGGTCATCGTCGAGTGGAACTCGGTCGTGGATGAGATTCTCGGGGACGATGCGCAGGGGGTCACGGCGGTTCGGCTGAAAGACGTGCAGACCGGCGCGACGCGGGTGGTGCCTTGCGCGGGTTTTTTCTCGGCGATCGGCCACAAGCCGAACACGGACATCTTCAAGGGGGTTCTGGATATGGCGGAAACCGGTTACCTGAAGACGAAACCGGATTCGACGTATACAAACGTGGAAGGCGTATTCGCGTGCGGCGATGTAAAAGATCCCGTTTACCGGCAGGCCATCACGGCCGCAGGCAGCGGTTGCATGGCGGCCCTTGACGCCACCCGCTGGCTTGAGGCGCAGGAAACCTGAGGCGCGGCTTAGTCGGCGCCGCCGAAATTCAGGTTGATGCCGAAGATTTCGGCGATACGCGCGATAATATTCAGCACCTGCAAGACCACGTCCAGGAGGATCTCGAGGTCGTAGAAACTCACCGCCGGCGCGGGCGCCGCTTTCAACACACGGTTCTTGCGCATCGTTTATGCTCCTCGTTCGCTTGCCTGCAGCTTCATCGTTCCCGGCCCGGCCGACACGGCCCCACTACGCGCCCGGACCGGCTGCGCGCATGTAGTATACAAAAGATGTTGTGGAAATGATACACCGGGGCCACGCGGTTATTATACCCAACGCTCCGGGTCGGAGGTCCAGCATGAGCAGGGAGTCTGTGCGGTTTCGATGTCATCATTGCGGCCATTGCTGCACGGAAGTGGTGTGTCTGCCCACGCCGTGGGACGTTCTGCGCATCGTACGGGAGACCGGGGCGAACCCCTACCTTTTCCTCGAGTTCCTGGGACCGGACGACATCTCGGAAGTCGAGCCGGACGACCCGACCTGGCTCGAGGTGAGCCGCCGCAGGCGCATCATGGCGCTGCGGCGCGATGAGCAAGCGTGCTATTTCCTGGACAGGGCAACGCGCTTCTGCACCATCTACGAACACCGGCCACTGCTGTGCAGGCTGTATCCTTTCGCGCACGAGGAAAGCGAATCGGGCGAATACCTGGGGTTCTCGCTCCACGAAGACGTCGGCTGTCCGCGGCACCGCGACGGGCGCGTGCCGGTCGCGCCGCTGCGCGCGATGTTTCTCGAAGACCAGGAGCATCAGGAGGAATATGCCAGGCTGGTGAAAGCCTTCAACAACGACCCGCGTCCCGGCAAGCGGCCGCAGGATTTCTTAGCGATGTTCTTCGAGACCGACACGCCCACGCGGAAGCGTCTTATGCGGGAGGCCAAGGCGGCCCTTCCTGAGTTCAACATTGGGACACCCGATCAAGTGAAAAGGTCGTAGAGCCGGCGCTGTTCCTCGTCCATCTGCAGCAACGTCCGGCGTTCTTTCGGGTCGTTGGGCAGGCGGAAGGTCATCTCGT
>JAGMZX010000093.1 GCA_018005585.1 Candidatus Hydrogenedentota bacterium
CGAGATGACCTTCCGCCTGCCCAACGACCCGAAAGAACGCCGGACGTTGCTGCAGATGGACGAGGAACAGCGCCGGCTCTACGACCTTTTCACTTGATCGGGTGTCCCAATGTTGAACTCAGGAAGACGGTGTCGAGGTGATTGCGGGCACGGCCACGTTGATCATGAGCCGTTACTTGAAGCGATAGGGGTCAATCGCCGGACGGCGCGCGGGCAATGCGTTCGCGTACGATGTAGCGGGGCACATGGCGGCTGGCGCGGAAGCTCCGAATCGTGAACTCGCCTATCATGCACAGGCAGCCGAGCAGCACGAGGAACACGATCATCAAGGCGTTCAACAGCAGGCCGGGCGTCACTTGGCTCAGCACCTGAAACGGGGTGACCCACGCGCCGACGACACGCACCATGATCAAGCCCGCCAGAATGAGCGCGCCGAAGCCGATATACTGGAACGGCTTCTCGGTCATGATGACCATCTGCTCCATCTGGTAGTTCCAGAGCTTCTTGAAGGTCCAGCCGGACTTGCCGTGCTTGCGCGGCGCGTGCGAGACGGGCACCTCGACGCAGCGCGCCGCGGCCGCAATGGCCGTCACGGGATTAAACACGTTCAACGGGCCGAATTGGAACGCGCGGAGCAGCCGTGCATTGTAGAGCTTGAACGTGCAGCCGAAGTCGCGGAAACTGGTGCCCGAGGCCCTGCGCATGACGATATTCGCCAACACCGAGGGCCACTGGCGCAACAGCGAATCCTGGCGGTCCTTCCGGTAGCCGCTCACGACATCCATGCCCTTGTCATACTCCGCCAGCAGCACGGGCAGGTCGGCCGGGTCCAGTTGCAGGTCGCTGTCCATCGACAGGATGATGTCGCCGCGCGCTTCGCACATGGCCGCGGTCACGGCGGCGGGTTGCCCGGCGTTCTTGAACATGTCCATGATGCACGCGACATGCGGGTCCCGGGCGAAAACATCCTTGAGCTTCTCGAAGGTGCGGTCCGTGCTGCCGTCATTGACCATGATGATTTCATAGCTGCGGCCCGTCTTTTCGAGCGCGGCGGAGAGGCGCGCGTGGAATTCGTCGATGGTCTTCTCTTCGAAGTAGCAGGTAACCAGCGCCGAAATCTCCGGTCTGGATTTGTCGTCCCGTGTGTTCATAGCCGGCACTTATTGGGTCCGCTGCGGTCCGGTCGCGTTTCCGCGTCAGGCGATCCGCACTTCCTTGCCGCCCGCCGCGCTCCGGTAGAGCCCGTCGAGGATCGTGGTCACGTCCAGCGAATGTTCCGCGGGCACGGGCGAGGGTCTGCCCTCGGCGACCGCCTCCGCGAAGGCCATGCATTCGAGCGCGTGCGGCTCGATGCCCGGATTGCTCAGTATCTGCGTGTTGCTGTGCTGCTTCGCCTTGTAGTCCGTCGTGAGAATCTCATTCGAGGGCCAGTGCGCGCCCGCCTTTTCGCCGTACAGCCACATCTGCATGTCTTCACTCGTCGTTTTGTGGTGTAACAGCCAGGCCACTTCGAGCACAAGCGTGGCGCCGTTCGCGAACCTTACCATCGCGGCGGCGAATTCCTCGACGTCCCAATGCTTCGGAATAGGGCCGCCCCAATCGCTGTAGCAGCCGGGCAACTTCGAGAGCCGCCGCTGCGTGACGCCCGACACGGCCACCGGGCGCGGGTGCCCCATCATCCAGAGCGTCAGGTCGAGAATATGCACGCCGATATCAATGCACGGGCCGCCGCCGCTGTGCTTCTTCTGGATGAACCCGGGCCGCGTTGGCGCGCCCGAGCGGCGCAGCATCCAGCTGCGCGCGTGGTAGATGTCGCCGAGCGCGCCCTTTTCCAGCACCTTCTTCAGCGCCTGAGAATCGTTCTGGAAACGGAAATGCTGCGCGGTCATCAGCAGTTTGCCGCTCTTGTCGCGCGCGGCGATCATCCGGCGGATTTCCCGGGGCGTCGGGGCGAGCGGCTTTTCGCAGATCACGTGCTTGCCCGCCTGGAGCGCCGCTATGGTCAACGGCGCGTGGTACGCATTCGGCGTGCAGATGTCGACGATGTCGATATCCTTGTCGCGGACGAGGTCGAGCGGGTCTTCATAGAGGCGCGCAATGTCGAGTTCCTTGCCCCGGCTTTGCAGCACCTGCCTGTCCACGTCGGCCAACGCGACAAGCTCCGCGTGCGGACTCTGCCGCCATCCCGGAAAATGGACCTTCGCGATGCCCGCTAGACCGATAATGCCTGCTTTCAGTTTTTTCGACATGGGGAATCCCCTTCCGCGTTGACCCGCGTGAACCGAGGGGATTCTACCCGAATCCGGCGGGCGCTTGCATCATTCCCGGGCGCGCGCCCTGTTGCGGGCGCGCGCTCATGCGCCAAGAGCCGTGGTCACAAGAAGCATACCGCTATGTAAGCAATATGCGAACGACGCTGCGGCGGGAGACGTCGAGGAAGCTGGCCGGGACGTGCGCTTCCTTGAGAAGCCTGCGAAGCCGCTGGAGCAGTCGACGGACGCTGCTGCTATCTCGCTTTTCGAATCCCATGAGAGCCCGGAGGTCTTTTCTGGAAATCGTGTGGTCCGGAGCATCGAGGATGTGTTTCAGCAGCTGTCCCACGCGCTCTGGCAGAAAAACCGTCTCGGGCTTGTCGTCAATCTGCAGGCGGTAACCGGGCCTTCCGGCATTCGCGCCGGGGATCAGCTTCGCAGTGTGCACGGTCGCGGCGGGAGGCAGTGGGTCTTGCGGCGGCTTCTCCTTCGGTCTCACAGGGACTACGAACGGTACATTCTTGACCTGGAGCTTTCCCGATTTGATATAATCAGATATGTATGCAATATTATCATCTACCTGACAGAGTATCTCGTTGATCTTATTCGCGCACCGCTCGGCTTCATCCCGCACTTCGCGCGGGAGCGCCATCGTGGAAGGATGGGAAACCCAATCCAACAGCTTTTCGAGATACTTCGGGAGCTCGACTATCAGGAGTTTGAGCGTTAACATCATTAACCGCTCATAAACCTTCTCGAAGCTCTCTGCGCCATGGTGCCGACCCTCTTCATCAAGCTCATCATTCATAGTGCCTGCCCTTTCCTCTGTCGCCTGGATGTGCCGGCCTGATGAATTGAGTGCTCCGCTGAAGTGATATTCGCTGACACGGCCGAGACACCCGAGATGCCCAAGATTTTGAGATGCTTCGCTTGTCTGTCCTCCAGGTAATCTGTGTTGAAACCTCTACCACCACATCGCACATAATAGCAGAATGAGTGCGTAAAGTCAAGGCAATTCTTGAGACGTTATTTCACGATAAATTCCGCAACGATATTTCTTGCGAAATGCGGTGTCTTCTGTCATGGCCCCGGCTCGGCCCACAGGGTCCAACAAGAACGGCGCCGCTGCTCTTGTTGTCGATTTCAGCGCCCGTTTCTTTTCTATCAACCGGTGTAGTGGCATGGCAACGGTCATCCCGCCGCCGCGCGGTGATGCGAAGCGGGCAGCCATGAGAATATACCGGGACGCGCGGACAGGAACCGGCGGGCCCGGATGGAGCCGCCTGCGTGCGGCGTTCCGCGCCCCGGGCCGACCTTCCTCCGCAGCGGCATGAGCGGGCTCACAACGCGGCATCGTCGAGGCGGAAGCGCACGTAGCCCCGGCGGGACGTGTCGATGAGACCCCGCGGATACCCTGCGTCCGCAAGCGCATTCCTCAGGCGTTGGACGAGCCGGCGGATGGCGCTCGTGGCACTGCCGGGCAGGTCTAGAAGGATTCGGAGCTCGTCGTGTGAGACGGTGTGGCCAGGCGCGTTCAATACGTGCTTGGCAAACTGATGAAGGCGCGCAGGCAGGAAGACCCGCGGGCCGCCGTCAAGCTGCAGGCTGCCTTCGCCCTTGCCCTCCGCGGCGACGGGACTCACCGTGGCGTTGCGCACGGGCGTGATGGCGGGCTGCTGAAGCCCTGCTATGCGCCGCAACGGCGCCGGCAGGAGGGACGGCAGCCTGCTGGTGGACACCGCGCCGGACCTGAGCAGTTCGGCCGCCCGCGTGAAATGGCCGTCCGTGCGTTCGAGCACCTTGTCAATCCGCGCGACCACACTCTCGACCTCGAGGCGGACGTGCGGCGCCATCTGCCGCATCTCCGGACGGCTTGCGGCATCCAGGAGTTCGTCCACCAGCTCCTGGAAGTCTATCTTAACGGCCCGCATGCCTCGGGCAATCTCCCCCCAAAAAGCGTCTTCCCGGGACGGTTGCATCTCAGGGAACTCCTTCGCCGCGCCTCTGTTTCCCATGATCATTTGCCTGCCTCCAGATGTTTTCCTGGATGTGCCAGCGCCTGCGGGACAGAGTGCCAAGTAACGCCAAGTAAGGCTGAGACACCCAGGTTGCCCAATTTTCCGAGCGGTGCGCCATTACCTCCTGTGGTTTTGGCCGAAGTGCTGTTGGCCAGGAGACCACCATATCACATGTTAAGGCGCATGTCAAGTCTCTGTCTGAAAAAACATCAGCAGTAGCCCATGCCTGAAATCGACATACTTTTTCTGATATGATATCGTTGCAATTGTTGATGGGTCGTTTCTTTGCCGGTGCCATCAGCGGTTCCAGCATTCCTGAAGTCCTCCGCAAGCGCCAGGCCCCATGCCATCGGCGCAACTATTATGTCGATTCGAGTGCTTCGGCGCTTTCATTCTTCTTGCGCAAAGGCATTGCAGCGATTGCTGTGACATTGCTGTCGCGGCGTGAACATTGCTTGACATCGCATTTTTCGATCTATAAAATAGTGTGCCCGCAGGAGTTAAGCGTTGGCGGTTCTTGCAGGAGCCTTCGCCGCAGTGGCTCTTGTGCCGACGGACTTGGCCGGCAGGTTGGAGATTTACCATCATGGACCCGAAATTGGTCGCGCTTGTCATGGCGCAGCAACACTTTGTGGAGCGGCTGAGCTACAGCGAGATAGCGCAGATGCACGGGGTGTCGGTCGCCACGGTTGCGCGGCGCCTGGCCGACGCGAAAGAAAAGGGCTATGTGCAAGAAGTCCGGCGTGTGCTGCCGCCCCCGGAGTATGTAGAGCAGCTCTATCGAAACATAACCTTCAAGAAGATATCGGGGGAGCTGTTACGGGAGCTTAACCGGGCAGGGGCTGGCCTGAAAGACGTGGTGGTGACGGCGGGCGATGCGAACCCGGCGGTTGAAACGGCGGATGAACAGGAGAGCGAACGGGGACACCCCCGCATCACGCGCGTCGGCTTGCATGGGGCCCGGCTGTTCCAGCAGCAATTGAAGGCGCTCCTTGAGGAAAAACAGCATGTGCGCATCGGATTGAACTGGGGTTACGCGGTGCAGATGCTGTGTTCGCAATTCCAGACCTTGATTGATGAAGGCTTGCACAAGTGCGATGCGGCCCGGCTCGAGTTCAGCGCGTTGTGCGGCTGGTTCTGGATCGATTGCGACCCGGACATCGAGAGATGGCGCCGGTCATGGGCCGCCTCGGCCGCCATGAATGCCCAGATACTGGCGGAATGTTTCCAGGAACACGACAAGATGCAGGTACACCTCGTGCGGGTGCCCGCGCTTATCAGCGAGGAGATGTTCCACAGGGAAAGAGAACTTGGCCGGCTGGACCTGACGCGGGAAGTGCTGATGGGGATTTGCAGTTCCGACCGCGGCTATGCGCATCTCTACGGGGAGAAGCCCATTTTCCCGACCACGGCGTCGGCGCACGCGTTTCTCAATGAACGGTGGATGCAACGGGGCGCCGACAAGAAACGGTTCGGCAGTATTCTGGATCATGACATCCTGCTGACCGGACTCAGCAGCCTGAAAACGACTGCCGGATTCGTGCATCTGGCCAACTGCGAACTGAGAGACAGGATCGAGGACTACAAGACGCAATTCCGCGCGTGCGGCGATATTGCGAGCCATATCTTCACGGACAGTGAAACGATTGCCAGGCTGGAGGACCCCTCTTTTCCCCAGATTGGCGAGGTGAATGGGCGAGTGCTGTCGCTGTGGCCAGAGGATCTAAAACAGGTCGCTAATTTGCACCGGGACGAGAACGCCGCGGCGCCGGGCGGTGTCATCGTACTTTCCTGCGGGCAGGAAAAGGCCAAGGCGCTGTACATGGCGCTGACGCGGCATAAGATCGCGAACTATATCGTCATTGACACGAATCTTGCCTGGAAGCTCTACGAAGAATTGGGCATGACCGCACGGCGGGAGCGGGACTTCTCGACGGCCGAGTTGTGGGATTTCGGAGGCGCCGACGGGGATGACGGGCAGGAGAACCCCTGACGTCGTTGAACGGTTCTTCGCTACCAGTAGGTGTAGAGGTACGACTCGACCAGCCAGCACTGGAATCCCAGAAAAGCGAGGGTCGCGGCGAGAGGCGCCAGGCTGGCCGCCTTGCGGCCCCACTCTTCCAGCAGATGCGCCGCCGGGATCACCAGGAAGGGGAACACGTACAGGGCGGACCGCTCTCCTTCGCCGCGCGCGAGATACAGCACGTCCAGCGCAACCAGCGTTATCAAGAAGACCAGAAACGGGCCCCTGCACGCCGGGTCTGGCCGCCGCAGACGCTTGATGAACAGGACCGAGACGGGGATTCCGGCGAAGAAGAACCAGCAGAGCGGGTTCAGGATGCGCCACGACCATGCGGGCCACCGGGGCGTGACAAGGTCCAGATGGCGCTGGTCCAGGTCGAACTGCGCCTTGCACGCCTGGAAACAAGCGACCATGTCGAAGCCCGACCACAGCCAGACCGCCGCGTGAAACGCCAGAAAGGCCGCGGCCATGACCGCCGCGGTGGTCACAACTGTTCCGGGCCTGCTGCGCAGCAGCCACAGCCCGGCCAGGGCGAAATAGGCGCCGATGCCAAGAAGAGAAAAGGACAGGACCGACATGACGCCGAAACCCAGCCCCGCCAGCACGGCGTATCTGGCGTCGCCGCGCTGAATCGCCCGCGTGAAGAGAAACAGCGTGGTCAGCGTGAACGGCGCGAACAGCATGTCCGCGCTTGTCGCGGTGAACAGAACAATGGACGGGACCACGCTGAACAGCAGGCAAGCGGTCAGGGCCGTTCGCTTGTCCGTGAGTTCCCGCGCCCAGAAGTAGAGAGGCACGATGGCGGACGCGCCCACGGCAATGGTCGCCAGCGAAAGGGCCATGGGTTCGCGTCCGACAAGGTAGGAAAGCAGCCAGAGCAGGGCGATCGGGCCAGGCGGGTGCACGCGCGCGTGCATGGACAGGTACTCTCGCAGGCGCACATATCTGGCGAACAAATCGTGGACCGTGCGCGCCGCACCGATATCACCGATGTATTCGTAGGCCTGCCGTTCGTAGGCTTGTGCGATGCCGGCGGGGCCGCCTCGAATCATGGCGACCGTGCAGGCGAACAGAATAGCGAAACCCACCAGCCCCGCCAGGAACCACGCGGTCGCGCGGCGTTCCGGCGGCTGCTTGAGCCAATCCAGAAGGCGCAGGACGCGAAGACAAACCGCCAGCCCGGCGACAAACACGAGGAGCACGGCCAGATGCCATCGAAAGAGGAGCCCGTATTCCCGCGCTAGTGCCTGCAAAGACTGGTTTTGCGTACGCGCCTCCTGATACAATGCAGCTACGGCCAGCGCAGCGAACAGCAAGCCCGCGAAACTGCCCGCCATGACGCGGCGGGTGGTCCGTTGCGCACTGGGCCAGCCCGGTAACAGACAAGCAAAGGCTATGAGCGCGCCCATGCCAAACGGGACCACGCCGGTTCTGAACGCGGGAATGGGCAGCGCATAAAAGGGAGTCGGGTGCCCATAGATGCCTTCGAGGCCGGCAAGCCATAGCACCAGCACCCCAATCAGGTACCAGACCAGGGTGCGCGCATAGAGGCCGGTGAGCCGGGCGCCAGAAAGCGCGGGGTCGCATGCGGCAGGTGCGTCAGCAGGCATGCCGTTATTCTAGACCCGTTCCCGCGCGGTTTCCAAGATGGAAAGGAACTTCAGGCTGGCCCGAGGGATAGACAAGGCCAGCGGGATCAGTGTTGTTTTACCGAGCCGCCGGATGTCAGCAAGACACACACACGAATACTGGCCGAGCGATCAGATATACCGTTGGGACGATGTCGCGCCCAAGGGGCGGTTGCGCTGGTTCCTTGTCTTGTCCATCATGCTTCACGGGCTGCTCGTTGCGGCACTGGTCTTGATGCCGCGGCAGGCGCCGCCCAAGACTGTGCAGATGGTGTACCAGATGGAAATGGTCGAGGCTGCCTTGGACGAGCCGGCTGTCGCAGAGCCTGCTCCGCCGGAGCCGGAGCCGCCGAAGCCCGAACCGGAACCCGAGCCGCCCAAACCGGAGCCGGAACCGCCCAAACCGGAGCCGGAACCGGTGAAACCGAAGGCGGAAGTCACTACGCCCGAACCGGAGCCGGAAAAACCCAAGGAAGAGCCGAAACCCAAGCCGGAACCACCGAAACCGCCGCCGCGGCCCGAGCCGCAACCGCCGAAGCCACAGCAGGTGGCCCAGGCCGTGCCCGCGAACCGCGGCGCTATCTCGGTGCAGGGCGAGATTGACCCGCGCCTGTCGTCGTGGATTATGCTGGTTCAGCGGAAAATCTCCAAATTATGGATGGTGCCGGATGGTATTCGGCTGGACGCGCAAGAGACGGTGGCGCGGGTCAGCTTCTGGGTGGACCGCGGGGGGCGTCTGATCGACGCGCCAGTGGTGACGCAGCATGCAAGCGACCGCGCCCTTGGCAATTCCGGGGTGCAGGCGCTGCGGCTGGCCGAGCCGCTGCCCCCATTTCCGGATGGATATTCTGAGATGGAACTCCGGGTGGAAATGACCTTCACCCTGGAACGATAGCGAAGAGTCGGGCGGGGACTCCGCGCGATGCCGCCCGAGAGAAAGGGAAGCAAAGTGAATCGTCGCAGCATCTTGATGCTTGTATTGGCTGTTTTGGCCGCTCAGACGCCCGTGTGGGCTCAGGGTGCCGTGTCCATAGACATCCGGCGCGGCGTGGACCAGCGTTCGGTCGTGGCCGTTCCGCCGTTTCTGGCACAACCGGGACTCGAGAATGCCGCGCGCGAGATGGCCCAGGTCGTCGTGTATGACCTCGAGTTCTCGGGCTTGTTTGTATCGCTTCCGGCCGCCGAGTATCCGCCGGGTTTCGCGGGCTTCGACCCGGATGTTGCCAAGGTCAACCTCGATCCCTGGCGCCAGACCCGGGCCGAATACGTCGTACATGCCGTGGTCACGCTCGAAGGCGACACGTTGCTGGCCGAACTGCGCCTGTTCGATCTTCTTTCGAAGCAGCAGGTGCTGGGACGCGGCCTGCGCGCGCAACGCGATTTGCCGCGTCTTCTCGCCCACCGGTTCACGGAGGAGGTGATCCGCTACATCGACGGTACCCCGGGCATCGGCACGACGGAAATCAGTTTCAGCGCCATCAGCGGGCCCAACAGCAAGGAAATCTTCGTAGCCGACTACGACGGCGCGAATATGCGGCAGGTGACACAGCACGGCACCGTCTCCATCATGCCCCAAATGTCGCCGGACGGCACCCGGATTGCCTACCTGTCGTACAAGGACCGATACTGCTTCCTGTACGTCTACGACCGGCGCACGGGCAAGTCCACGCCGCTCTCGAAAGAAGTTGGCCTCAACGCGGCGCCGGCATGGGCGCCCGACGGCAGCCGCCTCGCCATCGTGCTGAGCAAAGACGCCAACACGGAGATTTACCTGCGGAACGCGGATGGCTCGGGGCTTACGCGGCTCACCAACAACAAGAACGGTGATACCTCGCCGACCTTCGACCCCTCCGGACAGCGGATTGCATTCGTGAGCGACCGGGGCGGCACGCCGCAGGTCTGGGTCATGAATGTGGACGGGTCCGGCGCGCAGCGGCTCTCGGTGCAAGGCGGCAACTCCTATGACCCGGAATGGTCGCCGGACGGCAAGTGGATCGCTTACGTGGCCGAGCGCCGCGGCGAGGGGCTGGAAATCTACATCATGGATGCCCAGACCGGGCAAAGCTGGCAGCGGTTGACAAACTCCCAAGGCAGCAATGAGTCGCCCAGCTGGTCCGCCGACGGCCGGCATGTCATTTTCTCCACGACGCGCAACGGGCGTGCCGAACTTTATTCTTATACGATCAAGACGGGCGAAGAACGGCCCGTGCCTAACGTGACTAACCGCGCCCAAGGGCCTTCCTGGGGCCCGCGCCGCAGTGAGTGACCGTGACCGCAACGGGCGAAAAACTCATAGCGACCAACCGCCGTGCCGGCCGCGATTACATCGTGCTTGACAAGATGGAAGCGGGTATCGCCCTCATGGGCACGGAGGTGAAATCGCTGCGCGTTTCCGGCGGCATCACGCTCAAGGACAGCTACGCCGACATCGAGAGCGGCCAGCTGTATCTGCTTAACGCGCATATCAATCCCTATGAACAGGGCAATCTGTTCAACCATGATCCGGAACGCAAACGCAAGCTTCTCATGCACAAGCGCGAAATCCTGCGGTTGGGTCAGCGGATTGAAGAAAAAGGCTTCACGCTTATTCCGCTGCGCGTTTATTTCAAGCGGGGGCGCGTCAAGATCGAATTGGGCCTGTGCCGCGGCAAGCATGTCTTTGACAAGCGGGAAGACATCAAGAAGCGCGAAAGCGAGCGGGAAATTGACCGCGCGATGAAACACGCGCGCCGGAGTTGACCCCGGATTCCGCGGCGCCGCGAAGCCGGGCTGACGCCGTTGCCGCCGATTGCTCGCGTCGCGAAGGGAAAACTGCTACGCTGCTGCCCGGTGGCGAAAGAGCACGGTGGGAACCTGATGGGGGTCTGATTATGGAAACGTTGCCGCTGGATGCGTACCGCTTCGCGCTTGACCACACGGTGGATGCGGTGATCATCACGGACCTGAACAGCGTGATTCAGTATGTAAATCCCGCGTTTTCGGAAACGACCGGCTTTGCCGCGGAAGAAGCCATCGGCAAGAAACCGGGCATCCTCCGTTCCCGGCAGACAACCGCGGAGACCTACAAGCAGATGTGGTCCGTTATCCGGGCGGGCGGCTGGTGGCGCGGCGAGATTGTCAACGTGAAGAAGAATGGGGAGGAGTGGTACAGCTACCTCTCGATCACGCAAATTCGCGACGGCGAAGGCCGGCCGTTTGCCTATGTCGGCATTTCCCGCGATATTACCGAGATGAAGCGGCTTCAATTCCAGCTCCGGGATGCCGGCCTTGAGGCGATTTTCATGCTGTCCGTCGCGTCCGAAGCCAAGGACGACGTCACGGGGAGCCATATTCGGCGCGTACAGCATTATGCGCAGGCACTCGCGCTCCGGCTGGGTCTTTCGGAGGTCGAGGCGGAGACGATCGGGTACTCGAGCATGATGCACGATATCGGCAAAATGCACGTGCCGGACGCGGTCCTGAAGAAAGCGGGCCCACTCACCCGCGAGGAGTGGGAACTCATGGTGCGCCATCCGGAAAGCGGCGTGGCCATTCTGCGCGACAAGCCGTTCTACAGCGTTGCCCGCGACATTGCGGGCAATCATCACGAACGCTGGGACGGCTCCGGCTATCCGCGGGGCAAGCGGGGCGAAGAAATCCCGCTCGCATCGCGCATTGTCACCGTGGCGGACGTGTTTGACGCATTGACGACCCGCCGTCCTTACAAGGCCGCGTGGACCATCGATGCGGCCCTGGACGAATTGCGGGCGCAGCGGGGCAAGACCTTCGACCCGCGAGTTGTCGATGCGTTCCTGGAACTGTGGGCGGACGGCGTTGTGGACGCGATCCGCCGCGACTTTCCGTCGCCTGAATCCACGGCGGTGTGATACGCGGGATGGAATCCGGTGGCGGAAAGCACGTTATTGCGCCGATTCCGTTGACACTCGCGCGGGCCTTATGTTACGTTGAGCACCGGACTTAGGTGATTTTCCCGTGTGGAGGAAGCGCCCGGGGCTCCGCTCCGGTGATGGATTTCCGGGTGGCGTTGTGGTTTTTGTCAATAAACGGTGCAATGCGTACTGGCAGACAATCAGCGGCGGCGCGGCATGGCGTAAGCCTGCATGGGCAACTGACCGCCCGGTAAGAGGGGCCCTATGAAGCGAATTTCGAAACTCCTCGTCTTGTCAGCCCTGGTGTGGGCAGTGGCCGCGCCTCAAGCTTCGGCATGGGGGCCGCGCGCCCAGCGCAGTATCGCCTATATGGCGCTGCAAGTGATTCAGAAAGACCACCCGGACCTGCTGCGCGAGTATGAAACGGACTTGTTGCGCGGCAGTGAAGAAGGGTACGCGGCGATCACCGATGCCTTTCCCCTGAATTCGGACGGGGAATCGGTGGTCGGCGTGGGGCTGCAGATTCGCCTGCTGCGCGAGACCCGGGAATTGGGTGTGGGCAGTTATTTCGCGTACCGCATGGGCGTACTGGCCACGCTCACGGCCGATGTCCTGTTGCCGTATGGTTTTGCCTGGACCCCGCAGGAACAGGCGCTGCGCGACCGTATCGCCGAGGACATTGACGCCCACCTGGATGACTTTCGCTACGCAGGCCGTTCCTCGCGGCGCACGTATGTTCGCCACGTGCGGGCCTATTTCGCGGAACGCCGCACCTTCTTTGAAGACAACAAGACCCTCATCGCGGACGATTACTCGGCGGGCCTGGGATACGCGGGATTCCTTTCCGAAGCTGCGCCCGCCTATTTTCAGAGGGCCGTTGAAGCCGTAGCCGACGTCTGGTACACGGTTTTGCGCACGGAGGCCGACCCGAGCGATGAGGAACTCTCGCGGCCTCTGATGACGTGGTACCTCGTGCGTGAAATCGAGTACCTGCTGCAGGTGAAGAAGAATCTCGTCCAGACGGACGTAACCTATGCGCATTTCGAGAAAACGAACCCGGGAATCATGGAAGCCTACGAAAAAGTGGCCGACCTCTACTACGCGTTTGGCACGGATGCGGCCATCGAGCGCGCCGTGCGCGAATGGCGCGTCGCCCACGGACTGGGCGGGCCCAATCGCGACCGGGTAGGGCGCAAACTCGCCAGGCATTATCTCAGCGTTGGCCGGCGCTATCTTGAGTCGGGCGTGAAACCCCGTGCCAATGAGACGGACCTGCCCAATGCGCTCCAGGCGTTCCAGGATGCCCTGTATTTCGATCGCGGCAATGCGGACGCGGCCGGGGGCGTTCAGCAGACCAATAAGGCGATCGAGGAACGGCGCGAACTCTACGATATGTATATGGAGATTATCGCGAATGCCGAGCGCGTGCGGGAGGAGGCGGGCCGCGCCTTTACAGAAGGCGACTACGGCGCCGCGATCACCACGTACCGCAAGGCGGTGAGCCTGTTTGAAAGCGTGGGCGACGATTTCGAGAAACAGGCTATCACCGCCAAGGAAGGCGCCAGCGGCGTGAAGAAGGAGATCGCCAAGGTTGTCCAGACGGTCATTGACAAGGCGACCGAGGCGATCGACGCGGGCGACCGCGCGCGTGAAGACCGCAAGTACGACGAAGCCATCCGGCTTTACGCGCAGGTTGAGATTGTCCTGAGCGAAATTCCGGCCGACGAGCAGAGCGCGGAACTTGTGGAAGACAAGAACGAATTGCTCGCCATGGCGCAGGAAAAGACGGTCTTGGCCAAGCGCGAACAGGCGGACGCGATCGCGCGCGCGGCGGAAGCCGCCGCCGATACCACGAGGCGGCCCGGCGGCGGGGCGCCAGCCGCGCCGCCTGCGGGGCAATAGCTCACGCCAGGCACAGTTCGGCGGCCAGGTCCAGTACGGTAAGGCGGTTGCGAAGGAATCGCGCTCGCTTCAGGGCGTTGCGGTATTCCTCCCGGGATGCGAGCATCGCTTCCGGCGTGGCGGGTCCGCCCGTCTCTTCGATACAGCGCGCTATGATTCCGGGAGACTCCAGCTCCTGGCTGAGCGCTGCGCGCAATTCCGGAAGCAGTTCCCGAAACTTTTGCAGTTCTGCGCGCAGACGGTCCGTATCAAGGGCTTTTTGTGACCATTGGGCAAGGACTTCCTTGCCCACCTCGGGTCCCCAGTCGTCCACGATCCACTCTCGAATCTGGTCCATGGCCGGTTGCGCGGCCGCCAGCGCGTCGATATCCAGGTCGCGCGCGTCCACGGACAGCACCTTTTCCCAGAGGTCCAGAGTGTGGACCGTGGCCACACCCACCTGTGCGCCGTGAAGGTCGTTGGGCGTTCCGTAAAGCGCGTGCTTCATGTCCAGATAGTGGGAGATAAGATGTTCGCCGCCTGACGCAGGGGCAGACGAGCCCGCGACGACCATTCCGAATCCGGAGAGCATCAGCGCTTCGAGCACCAGCTTGATTGCCCCCGGTTCGCCGCGGCCGATGGCAGGCGCTTCCTCGATGATCCGCGCCTGGATGCCTTCGTTAAACTCGCGCGGCCTCGGGCAGTAGTAGCCGCCGCGCAGCAGGTGACCGGCCCGCCAGTCGGCGGCCGAGGAGCATTTCGACAAGAAATCCGCCACGCCGGCGGCGGTCATGCGCGGGGGCGCGCTTGCGGCGATCTCGGGGTCGGCAAAAATACCGGTTGCAGGCCGGCAGGGCAGCGTCGCCTTCAGCCCGCGCACTTTCAAGGCGACGATGGCGGAACTATAGCCGTTCATGGAAGCGGCTGTCGGATAGAGCAGCACCGGCTTGTCCTGTTGCGAGCCTGCCCACTTGGCCAGATCACTCAGGGTTCCTGAACCGATCGCCACGTAGAAATCGCACGAGACGCCTTCCCGCGCCACAGTCTCGGCCAGGTCCAGCGTTGCATCGAAGTCTTGCCCGGGCAGAATCTTCTCGACGACCTGCTTGTGGGCCATCCCGAGCATCGAAAGCAGTCTGTCGCCCACGGCGGCCCGTGTGTTCTCGTCGGCGATAATCAGGGCGCTTTCGCCGCAGCGGCCGTGCGCAAAACGCGCGAGTTCCTCCGCCGCATCGGTCCCGATGTGGCACGCCTCAATCGGCAGCGCGTGCCGCACGCCGCACGCGCAATCGAAGGATTTCCCAAAGGTGTCCCAACCGAGTCTAGTCAAGCATTTCTTCCTCGTCTCTTGCTAATGGCGCCTGTGCCGGATTGGTCCTGCTGCCGCGCCTACCTCGGTGCGCCGCCGAGCGCCTCGGGCGGGCCCATGGTCTCGCGGTCATAGGCAGCCGTCAGCGTGCTGACGAGACCGCCGCGCGGCTTGCAGTGCAACGTCACGGACATTCGCCTCGGCCGGGCGCATCGCGCCAGGTCTTCGAGCAGCTTGTTGACGAGATGTTCATACCAGATGCCGACGCTCCGGTATGTGAGCAGGTAGTACTTCAGCGAACGCAATTCGATGCAGGATCGGTCAGGCACGTAGCGAATGCTTAAGGACGCGAAATCCGGAAGCCCTGAGAAGGGGCAGACCGACGTGAATTCCTCTGTTTCGATTACGACTTCCATGGCCGCGCCATGGGGCGTGTCCGCGTACTCGTATGGGAAACATTCCAGAATGGCCGGGTCGACCGTGTCCGGGTCTTGAAACGGCAATGTCCGGTCCAGGGCCTTGAATTGCGCCCGCGCGTCCGTTCGAGGTTCCTGGTTCATTGCGATCTCCCGCTGTTTCGGTCGTAGACGCATTATAACAGTCAGCTGCGGGCGCCGTCCCGTGACGGCGCCTGCCCCATGCGCCGTATGCCGCTGAAAAAGCGCCACGTCCAGTCGCGCAGGTCGTCGACGAGCGTGTACGCAAGCGGCACGACGAACAAGGTCAGCGCCGTGCCGGCCGTCAGGCCGCCTACCAGTGCGCGGCCCAGCCCTTCGAGCGCGCCTTGGGCGCCGCCGGTGCCGACCGCGATGGGCAGCACGCCCAGAATCGTCGTCAATGTGGTCATTAACACCGGCCGCAGCCGATCTAGTCCGCCCTGGATAACCGCGGCGGAACGGCTCAGCCCCGAACGGCGCAGCCGGTTGATATGATCGATGATGACGATGCCGTTGTTGACGATGACCCCGCAAAGGATGACGGAACCGACCAGCCCGATGGTGTCGAGCGGCGTCTCGGTCAGGTGCAGCGACCAATAAACGCCTACAAACGCAAGCGGGACGGTGGTCAGCACGGACAGCGGCAGCAGCCACGACTCGAACAGGGCCGCCAGAACCAGGTAGATCAAGACGACTGACATTGCCACGGTAAGCCGGAACTGATGCATGAGTTCGTCAATCTGGGCCAGCTGTTCGTCGAGTTCGATGGAATAGCCGCGGGGGGTCTCAAAATTCTGAATGATCTGGTTCAATGCCTGGCGCACGGGCAACAGGTTTTCCTCGCCGACGCGGCCCTGGACTTCCGTGTAGCCTTTCGCGTTTGACCGGAACACGCTGGGAGGGGTATCTGCCTTCCGCATGTCCACCAGCTGCGCCAGGGTCATCATCTTACCGCCTGGGCCGGGCAGCGACATCGCCTCGAGGTCGCCCTTGTCGCTGCGGTCAGCGACTGACAACTGGCCGCGCACCGCGACTTCCGCGCCATCGCGTTTCAGGTAGGGAAGATTCGTCCCGCGCAGGGCGAAATCCACGGACTGCGCGATCGCCAGCGGCGAAACACCCATCGAAGCGGCCCGTTCTTCATCCACGTGCAGCTGGATTTCCTCGTCTTTTGCCGGCATGGCGGACTTTATCTCGGTCAACCGCGGCACGGAACGCATCCGCCGCATGAATTCACGGGCAATTTGGTCCAGCCGTTCCGTGTCATCGCCCCGGAACCGGACGCGCACGTCGCGGCTTTCCTCCGGTGTCGCGTAAGAGACGCCGCAATCCACGCGGCCGCCCGGCACCCGTTGCGGCAAGGCCGCATAGATGCGTTCGCGCGCTTCCTCCGTGGAGCAGGGCAGGGTCTGGCCCGGCGCCAAGTCTTCGGGTTTCATCAGGTAGATGTCCATTTGCCCGCCCCACCCGCCGCTGTTTACATACAGGTGCTTGATGCCGAGGGCTTCGCGCTGCGCCTCGACTCGGGCGAGCAGCTGGTCCACGGTAGCCACCGCCTGTTCGTGCCCGTAATTGGGATCTGCCTCGAAACGCACCCGCACCACGCGCATGTCCATCTCCGGGAAACCGCGAAACCCCGTCTCCTGATACGGGATGAGGTACGTCGTCAGGATCAAGGCCAGAATCAGCGCCAGGGTGACGTGGCGTCGTTCCAGCGTGGCCCGGAGCCCTTCCTGATAGTAGGCCTGTATCCTGCCGAGGGGGTGGAACAGCGCTTGAAAGCGCCGCGGGCCGGGCCGTTGCGGCCGGTTCCTGTAATGGGACAGGCGCAGCCGGGCCGTGATGCGCTCCATCCAGGGCGAGCCCGCGCGGCTCTCGACCACGGGAATCAGCGTGAGGGCCATGAGGAGGCTGGCGAGGAGCGCGCACGTAATCGGGCCCGCGAATTCGCGCATGATGGTGCTCAATTCGCCGGCGGGCATGTAAATGACAGGGATGAATACGACGAGAGTCGTGAACGTGGAAGCGGTGATGGCCAGCGCGACCTCGGCCGCGCCGCGAAGGGCGTTGCCGCGCCGGTCCGGCCGCAAACTGTTGTGACGGTGTATGTTCTCGACCACGACGATCGCGTTGTCCACCAGCATGCCGATAGAGATCAACATGGCCGCAATGGTCACGAGGTTCAAACTGCGGCCGGTGAAGAAGATGAATATGGGAGCGGCCACAATCGAACAGGGAATGGCCGCGGCCACGACGAGCGTCGGTTCTACCCGCCTCAGAAAGCACCACAGCACGAGGATGGCGAGCACGGCGCCATATTTGCCGGCCAGGTAAAGGTTGTCCAAAGCGAAGCGGATGATCTCCGACTGGTCTTCGAACAGCAGCATCTCGGCGTCTTGAAACTCGGGTTCCTGCGTACTGCGGGCCAATTCTTCGCGCACGCGGTCGCATGTCGCCACGGCGTTGGCGTCGGGCTCCCGGATGATCTCGAAGAAGACGCCCCGCTTCCCATCGACCTGGAAACTCTCGGCGCCCGCGGGGCCGTGGGTGGTCACCTGCGCCACATCGCGCAAGCGTATTCCCGACGGTGCCACGACAGCCGCTTCGAGGTCCTCAGCCTGCTTGAATTCATCCTCGGCTCGCACGTGATACACGTTTTCGCCATCGCCGAGCTTGCCCAGGCCGAGGTCAATGCTCTGGGTGCGCAGGGCCGCCAGCACCTCATATACGCTGAGTCTGTGGGCGGCCAGCGCGTCCTGGCTGAAATCTACCGAAATGCTCTCTTCGGCGGCGCCCGAAATCCGCACTTCCGCCACGCCTTCGAGCCGCATCAGCCGGTTTCGCAGTTTGGAACGCGCGTATTGCGCCAGTTCATCGCTCCGTTCCTTGCGGAAGACCGCGAAGCGCATCACGGGTATGGACGTAATGCCGAAACGGCGCAGAAACAGATGCTCTATCTCCTGCGGCAAGCGCAGTTTCAGCCGCTCCATACGGTCGCGCACCTCCGCCGACACCACGCTCATGTCCGTGTCCCAGACGAATTCCATCCAGATGTAGCAGCCGCCGCTGCTCGAATGCGTGGTGATGCGGTCCAATCCGGTGATGGTCTTGAATTCGCCCTCGGATGGTATGGCTACTTCTTGCTCGACTTGCTCGGGCGAAGCGCCGGGATACGGGATGAACACGCGCAAGGCCGGATGCGAAATATCGACCATGAAACTGAGCGGGAGCCGCGACCACGTGACGTAGCCCAGGCCCATGCAGGTAAGCGTGATCATGAGCACGGTTACGGGACGGCGCACGGCGAAGACCGGCAATGACCAGCGGGCATTCCGTTCATCGCCCGAGGTTTGCGTATGCGGAGGGTCGGCCGCCACGAGGCGCAGTTCTCCCTTTTGGCTGACTTCTTACGATACCAACTTGACCAGACCGCTTTACAGCGCTGACAACTCGGGGTGCTTTGGCGAACGCGCGGACGGTGCCTCTGATAGCGCCGGAGGTTACGGAGCCTGCGCTGTAGTGGCCGGGACTTGCGGGACCGGTGATACGGCTACGCCCGCAGCCGCGCTTTGCGCGTGCTGTTCGGCGGCTTCCTTCGTGCGGCCCGTTTCCGCGAGTGTCCGGATGAGCAGGTCGTGCGCAGGGACGCTCGTGCTGCCTGTGTCCACCATGCACCGGCACAAACGCAGGGTCCCATCGCGGTCTTGCGCGGCGGAGAGGGCCTCAGCGAAACGCAGCAAGGTGACATCGTCAAAGGGAGGGAGCGACAGGGTCCGGCGAAATCCGGCCACTGCGGTGGCCGCGTCGCTCTTGGAGCGCAGCGCCGGCGCGGGTTGCAGCGTTTGTCTCCACGCAAAGAACGCCGCCGCCGCGAGGTCGCCCTTCGCTTGTGCGTCTTGAATCCGTTCGAGGTAGTGCACGGCGCGCCGTTTCATGGCGCACACGTCTTCCAGAACATCCCCGCCTTCGACGAACGCATTCCCGTACACCTGCCTTGCCGACGGGCTCGCTTCGCGGTCTTCCCGGGCCCTTATCGCGTAGAGAGCAAAGAGCAGCACGCCGGGACGTGCGGCGGCGAGTTCTTGCCAGAACGCGCGGCGCTCACTGGGAGTGGCATATTTTTGTAGTAATGAATCGAACTCTTCCAGCTCGGGAGCCATTCTGTGGTTGAGCGCCTCAAGAAGGGGGAAGCCGTGCAAGAGGGCCGAGAACTGGTCTCGCGCCCTTTCCCAGTCGTTCGAGGCGTCGAACATCTGCAAGACCAGGCTGTGGGCGGGACCGGGGAAATACGGTTCCTTTCGGGCGGCCGTCTCGTAGCACCGGAGCGCCGCGCCCGATTGCCCCGTGTGCGCGTAGACGGTGCTTGCCCCATACGCGGTCAGCGCGTCGCCGGGATAGAGGCGTTCCGCCGCTTCCATCGTGGCGTTGGCCTTATCTCCCTCATCGCTATCGAGCAGCGCTTCCGCCAGCAGACTGAGGGTCGTGCGGTAATGCGGGAAATACTCCTGCAGGATGCGCGCCTGCTCGAGCGCGTCGCGCGCGTAGCCGGCATCGAGGAGAAGCCGCGTGAATGCCTGCCGCAGGCGCCTGTCTTGAGGGAATTCGGCCAGGCCTGCGCGATAGCAGACCGCGAGGTGCGGTTCCGACCGCATCCGTTCGCGCAACGGCCCCAGCATTGCGCGCGGTGAAGGACAATCATCGAAACCGTAGCAACTGCCTTCTTCCACGTAGTTGTAGAGGTCTTCTTCGAGGAGCGTGGCTTGGTCTTCCGCCGCGTTGACCGCGAAGGCGCGGCGGCACGCTTCGAGCGCAGGCGGTGACGGGTGTGCTTTGGAAGCATCCGCGCGGGCGCGCCGCCACAACGGGATCATGGTTTCGGCAATGCATCGGGCGATCTCGTGGCAGCCCTCGAAGTTGAGGTGAACATAATCGTGAAAGAACTCGCCGCCCGGCGCGCCATGATCGCTGGCCCGGGCAAGCGCGCCCTCTGCGTCGGCCAATGCCGCGTGATTCGCGTGTCTTGCGGCGACTTCAACGACGATGGCGTTCAGACGCGCGTCCGCGCGCCAGTGGAAGACGTCCAAGTCGCGCGCGCGATAGAAGTGCTCTCTTGCCGCGTCAAAGTTGCCCAGTCGCCAAAGGCAGGTGGCATAGCGATAGTGCAATTCCGCGTGGCCGCCGTCTATTGTGAGAGCGTTGCCGTAGACCCGCGCGGCGGTTGCCCAGTCCCCGCGCGCTTCCGCGGCGCGTCCTTCATCCATGAGTTCACGCCATGGCGCCAGTTCTGACTCGGCAAGCGCGGGACTATTGCCTGAACCCATGGGTTTCCAATGCCGCACGTTGGAAGCAACGGTACAAAGGACCACGCGGGCGCCGGCCTCTTCGCTCAAATGGCAGATGCTCTCGAGGTTCTCTGCAAAGTTGTCGTAGAAGTAATTGCCCGCGTCCCCTTCGACCGGCGGTGTTTCGGGAGCGAAAGGATGGCAGCGCGTTTGCAGCAGTCCCGCCACGTTCAACCGCGTGGTCAGCATATTGTTGAGCCACTGGACAATCCGGGAATCTGACAGGGCGATGCGCATGCGGACCAGGGTTGGGGGCGTCACGATCCCGGAGGCGCCGGTATGCGGGTCATTGAAAGGCCCCGCAAATTCGTTATTACCCATGTAGACGATGATGAAGTCCGGCTGCAGGCGCGCACACGCCGCGGCCAAGGCGCGCATTAAGTGCGAATTGGCCGCGGGAAAGGCTACGGTATAGACTTCGGGCTCGATGCCGGGCAGGGTCGCCCGCAGCATGTATTCCAGTTGCCGCGGGAAACCCCGTTTGGGGTCGGGATCCCCATGGGCCGCCGATCCGCCCAACACGAAAATCCGGACCGCATTGGGGGCCTTGTCGGCGGGGAGCACGAACTCGAATTCATCCCAGTCCACCATCATATATGGCGGCACGGAAAAGAACTGCCGGTAGAAGGAGGGATTGATGCGCCAGTACGTCTTGCCGTCGAATGTGTGCGTTAGAAAGGGTCGCGTGGTTTCGCCGTAGCCGGTCAGGCGCAGGAAACCCTCGAAGGCGGCAAGGAACGCCCCGGCCACCGTCACGATAAGCAGGAGGCTGCCTGCGGCACGTAACGCGGCGCGCGGCTGCAGCCTTACGGACACAGGCGGAGTTTCTTGTGCGGTCATGAATACTTCTTCGATTTGCCAATTGGCAGGCCGCCGGCCTTGAGCCGGGCCCCCTGCTCGAAGAGGGCAACGTACTATAACAATTCCATGTTGACTGCGCACAGCGCGCGTCGACCCGTTTTGATCCTTCCGGCGTCCGCCGCTATACTCGAATCAGGCAGGAGCCGTGTCGCCGCGCGTTCCTGCCGCCGTCGTAGCATAACCTTCTCGGGGAAGCCGCAGATTGGCGAAGAAGTCCGGCAGAAAGCGCTGCACGCGGCGCGTCTTTCTTAAGGCGGGAGTCGCGGGCGCGGCCTCACTGGGTGTGCCGGTGTTCATTCCCGGGGCGGCGCGCGGAGCGGATGGCGCCGTGGCCCCGAGCAACCGCATTGCGCTCGGGTTTATCGGCCTGGGGCTCGAGGGCAAACTGAAGGACCTTCGTGGGGCCCTGCTCCAGCCGGATGTGCAGGTGGCGGCTCTCTGCGATGTACACCGGAAACGGCTTGAAGGCGCACACCTTGCGATACAGACGTACCCGCGCGAGCCGAATCCGAAGGCTTATCGAGACTGCTTTGTCACGACCGACTGGCGCGAACTGGTGGCCCGCGACGACATCGATGCAGTGGTCATCGCGACGCCGGATCACTGGCATGTGCTTCCCGCCTTGGCCGCGGCGGAATCGGGAAAAGACGTATTCCTGGAGAAACCAGTTTCGCTTACGGTGCGGGAAGGACGCGCGCTCAGCGATACGATGCGCCGCTATGCACGAGTGTTCCAGACGGCCAGCGAGAACCGGGCGAATGCCTATTTCGTGCGCGCTTGCGAACTGGTCCGGAATGGGCGCATTGGCAAGCTGCACACCATCCGAACCACGATCTACCGCGGATTTGGCCGCGGCAACTTCGATCAAAGCCCCGCGCCGCTGCCCGCGCCGATTCCCGTGCCCGCGGACTTCGATTACGACATGTGGCTCGGCCCCGCGCCGGAAGCGCCTTACGACCCCCGGCGGTGTCACAGCACGTTCCGTTATATTTTCGACTATGCCGGCGGGAACCTGACGGATTGGGGCGCGCACATTAACGATATTGCCCAATGGGGCAACGATACGGAGCATTCCGGGCCCATTTCCGTGGAAGGGGCCGGCGTATTTCCGAAGGATGGCCTGTTCAATACGGCGATTGACTGGTCGCTCACCTACGAATACGCGAACGGCGTCCGGTTCCTTTGCGAGAGCGGCAATAGCCTCCAGGTGCGTTTTGAGGGTGAAACGGGCTGGATTGAGGCGAGTTTCGGAAGCATCGAGATGAACCCCGACAGCTTGCGCAATGAAGTAATTGGCCCCCGGGAAACACGGTTGCGCACCTGCCGTGAAGGCGAGATGCGCGACTTCCTCGATTGCGTCAAACTGCGGTGCGAGACGTATGCGCCCGCGGAAACCGGCCACCGCACGGCCACGCTCGGCCATATCGGCAACATTGCGCTGCTCCTGGGCCGCAAACTGCGCTGGGACCCGGACCGGGAGCGTTTTCTGGACGATGA
>JAGMZX010000094.1:0-9653 GCA_018005585.1 Candidatus Hydrogenedentota bacterium
CGCCGGTTGTGGATTTCCGGTCTTCGCTCGCGGCCGATCTCGCCCTGGCCCGCCGGTACTGGCAAGCACTGCACGAGCGGGGCGTGCGCACCACGGCGCGTAATTTCTGGTTCCTGTCGACCGCACATACGCACGACGACGTCGAGAAAACACTCGCGGCAGCGCGCGACGCGCTAATCGGCCTCAAGGAATAGAAGAACCTGCAAAGCGGCATATTGCTTGGGCGGGGGTATGGACGGGTGCAGACGGACCTTGTCTGAAGGTTGCGGTCACCGGCGCTCGCCGCGTCAATGGCGTTCCAGAATCAGGTGTTCGATCCGGTATGCGTGGAAGTAGTCGTGCAATGCAAGATGACGAGTCATGATCGCTATGCTGTACGCGGCATACTCGTCGTGTGTCGCGGGCTTGTGCCATTCGGCCTCTGTTAATTGCTCGAGCCGCGCCACCATGGCAGCGCGTTCGGCAAGGTACCGGTCCAGCGTCGGCGCGAGATCCATCTTCAGCAGCGCGTCGGGGTCTTCGTCGCGGCTCGGCTGGTATCCGTGGATATGCGGCGACTCCCGGGCGACGGTCAATTCGAGTCGCTGCATCATGACCGGTTGAACGACGGCCAGATGGCACGCGTGCTCGTGGATAGACCACGCGCCGGGCCGGGGCCGCACCTTCAACCTCGGAGTCGCGGCAGAACGGACCAGGTCCACTACAATCCTGCACGTAGTGCGCAAACTGGCCAGGACATCTTCGGATTTCGGCTCGGTCATAGCAGTTTCTCCGGCCTGTTTCCGGAGGATACACCGCTGGACGGCGGTCGATTCCTGCGCGCGTTGCCGCGACTGTTCCCAGGTGCTATACTCCGTCAAGGGTAAACGCCGTGGGCGCGGTGTTACGAAGTTCGTTGAGGGTTTGCGCATGCCGGTGGATTTGGTCACGGTGGGGCTGGTCTGTGCCGATGTGATGGTCCGGCCCGTAAACGAGGTCCCGGAACGGGGCAGACTCGGCTTGGTGCCGCAGCTCGAGATGCACGTGGGCGGGCTCGCCGGGGTCACGGCGGCCGTCTACTGCCGGCTCGGCGGCTCGGCCGCATTCATCGGCCGTGTCGGGCAGGACAGCTTCGGCGACCACCTCGTCAACAGCCTTGCTGCGTTCGGCGTGGACACGCACGGCGTCCGCCGGGACCCGGAGCGGCGCAGTTCCGCCACCGTGGTGCTCATTTCCAGCGACGGCGAACGCACCTTCCTGCACCACACCGGCGCGACGGCGGCCCTGTCCGAACACGACGTGGATTTCGGTCTCGTGGGCCACGCCAAGGTGCTGCACTGGGGCGGCCCGGGCGTGACCCCCGGCCTGTCGGGCGCGCCGATAGGCCGCGTCTTCCAAAAAGCGCGCGACCTGGGCGTCAAGACGTCCCTGGACACCTGCTACGACGGTAGCGGCGCGTGGCTCTCGCTCATTGAAGCGGCGCTGCCGCATCTCGATATCGCCCTGACAAGCCTCGAGGAAGCCCGCTTGTACACGGGGCAGACCACGCCGGAAGCCATTGCGAAGTTCCTGCACGGTTACGGCGTGAGCACGGTGCTCGTGAAATTGGGGGCCGACGGCGTCTACTTCGCCGACAAACGAACGTCGGGCACGCTTCCCGCGCACAAGGTGCGCGTGGTCGACACCACGGGCGCCGGGGATGCCGCGTGCGCCGGATTCCTGTACGGTTATATTATGGGCTGGGACCTGCCGCGCTGCGCGCGCATGGCAAACGCGGCCGGCGCTTTGACGGTCCAGGTCATGGGCGGCGCGGAGGGCGTACATTCCTTCGACGACGCACTGCGACTCGTGGAGACATGAGAATCATGAGGAACATCCTGCTTGTCCTCTTTGTGTTGCTGACGGCATGGGCGGCCACGGCTGCGGCGGAAGAAGCGCCCCCTGCCGCGCCCGCGCCCGAAGACGGGGCCGAGGCACAGCAACCGGCGGCGGACGAAACGCAGCCCGCGGAACCCGCGCCCGCAGCGGCGCCCGAAACAGCAGCGTCTCAACCGGAGCAAGCTCCCGCCCCCGTGCCGCAGCAAGACGGCGCGGGCAAGACGGTGGCGGCGTTCTGGTTTGTAATACCCGGCAAGTAGCAGTCAGGCGTTTACAGCACGTGGGAGCAAGCATGCGCCATCGTACCGCCCTGAGCATCGGCTTCTGCCTCCTGTGCACGGGAGTCGCAGCGGCGCAACCGCCTTTTCAAGCACACAATGTGCGTGCGCAATTCCGCGACGCCTTGCTTGAGCCCGGCAGTGGAATGCTGTACGTCGCTGTTTTCGATCGCGACGAAATTTGGGCGTACGACCCCGCCACGCTCGAGCGCCTTGCGGCCATCCCCACAGGCGACGGTCCCACGGCGCTGGCCCTGTCGCGCGACGGGCGGACCCTCGCTTGCGTCAATCAGCTCGGCGGCTCCGTTACGTTATTGCGCATTCCTGACCACGCTGCTATCGGCGCCACGCCCTGCGGCAAGGGCCCCACGGGCATCACTGCGGCCGGCGCGAACGCGTTCATCGTGGTCAGTCCCTTCGACGACGGCCTGTTCCGCATCTCGGCAGACGCGCCGGCGCAGGCAGCGCCCCTTGAGGCCGCGCCCGCCGTACCCGTCGCCGTAGCGGCGGGCTCCACGCTCGTCGCCGTCGCGGGACGCGGCGTTCCGGCGCTCTCGTTCTACTCCCTCGAAGGCGCACCCTCGGGCGCGGTCGCACTGCCCGAACCGGCAACGCGCCTGGCCGCGCTGGAAGGCGACACGTTTGTCGCGGCAACGAAGTCTGAATTGTATGTCGTTGACGGCGCCGCGGCCCGCATCCGTGCCAAGACGGAAGGCGCCGCGGACGACATAGCGGTCAGCAGCGGTATGGTCTACAGTCTCGCGGCGGATCGCGTGCGCATACTCGACGCGCAGTTGCGCGAGACCGAAGTGTGGGTCCTCCCCGCGGCCGCGCAAGCTATCGCCGCGGACGGCGGCATTTACGCGGCGCTTGCGCCGCAGCGTAACGAGTGGCAGGTATGGAACGCGGCGGGGCGCGCCGCCACCACTGCCGCGCCTGCCGAACCTGCGCCGCCGGTCCTGGTTGCGGCCGCACCGGAACCGCCGCAACTGCCGGAACCCGCGGCGACGGGGCCGTCAATTGTGGAAGCGGAACCTGTCGAGGCCGCCCCACCGCCGCAAGAACCGGCGGCAACACCGCCCGCGCCAGAGCCGGAACCTGCGCCAGAGCCGGAACCTGCGCCAGAGCCGGAACCTGCGCCAGAGCCGGAACCTGCGCCAGAGCCGGAACCTGCGCCAGAGCCGGAACCTGCGCCAGAGCCGGAACCTGCGCCAGAGCCGGAAACGGTGCCTGCGTCAGAACCGGACGCAGCGGCCGCATCCGCTGAGACGCCCGCGCCAGCAGCCGCAACTGTGCCCGCAACTACGCGTCCGGCGATGAAGCCGCAGACGCAACTGCAGATGGTGGGCGGCGAGATTCGCGCGCCGAAACTGGGCCGCCGCCCTTCCGCAGTTCCGTTGCAGGACTTCTCCGGACCGACCTTGGCGGAAGCGCTGAGTACCGGGGCCGATTTCGGCGCGGCGGAGAGTCTGTTTCAGACACCCGACTGGACCCAGCCTCTGCGTGACCTCGAGGCGGATGAGATGGGCGGCAGTTTCGATGGCGACACGATAGAAGCTACGGGCAACGTTCACCTGCGCCTTGGCGAGACCCTGTTCAACTCCGACACGTACACGTTTACCCAGAGCACGGGCGAGATGCACGCCAAAGGCAACGTGACCATGCAACAGCCGACGGGCAGCTTCACGGCGGATGAGGTTTATTACACTGTGCCGCCCGAAGTCGAGGTGCCGCCGCCGCTCATTTTCGAACTCACAAGCGAGCAGGATCGGGCCAAGCGCCGCCTGTCGCTTGGCCGTCTTTCCGCCACCGGCGTACACATCCTCGAACCAAACCGTGAACTCGTTGCGGACCACGTCGACTACGACGCCGCGACCGAAACCGGCGCGCTGCTGGGCGTGCACGGCCGCAACGGCGATTTCTACTTCGGTGCGGCGAAACTGCGCGTGCTGGGCCCGCACAGTTTCGAGGGCGAAGACGTCTGGCTGACCACGTGCGACACGGAACCGGCCCCGTACAAGATCCGCTTGCAGGAATTGAAGGTTCAGGACGGGATACCCGTGCACGGCAAGCACGCGCGCCTGCAGATCCGCAATCTCAGCACGCCGTTCTACATGCCGTTCTGGCGGCGAAGCGCGGACGCGCGGTATCCCTGGAGCATGGATTTCGACAGCGGCCGCCGCGCCGAGATCGGCTTCTTCGCCAACGTCGGTCAGCGGCTCAACTTCACCCGCGACATCGCCGCCGGACCGCGCCTGTTCGTGACCGAAAAGGAGGGCGTGGGCATCGGTGGCGACATCGAATACGACTTCATGGAAACGCCGTCTTCGCGCCTGTTCCGCACGAAGGGCGAGGTTCACGGGCTCGAAACCACGGAAGACCGCGGTTACGTCCACTGGTACCACCGCTTCGAGCCAAACGAGAGCCTCGTGCTGCGCATGCAGGCTGAGCAATGGCACGATCAGGATTTCTACAAGGACTTCTTCTACGACGAGTTTCGCGACCGGACCACGCCGCGCACGTTCGCGAACGTGACGTACACGCGACCCACCTACATCGCGACCGCCACGACACGGCTGAATACGCACAACTGGGTCACCGAAACCGAACGCCTTCCGGAAGCGACGTTCCACCTCATCGAGCGCCGTATCGCGCCGCGCCTCTATTTCGCGTTTGACACGGTGAGCGGCTACAACGACCGCGAACCCGCCGGCGGCGACGCCGTCCGCACGGTCAACACGGCGCGGCTTACCTACGACCTGGATATCCAGGAAGCCTTCAGCATAACGCCCTTCCTGGAGACGGACCTCTCCTGGTATTCGCGCGAGCGGTTCGACGACGACGCCAGCTTCCGGCTCGGCAACACCATCGGCACGACGCTGCAGACCCGGCTGCACCGCAACTACGCCGGGCGCTGGGGCTTCTCCGGCTTCAAGCACGTCATCGTGCCCTCGATGACCTACTCGTACCGGCCTGAAACCTCCATGAGTTTCGAGGAAACGCCGCGGTTCGACGCCCTCGATATCGCCTTTGGGCGCAGCCGCATCGAGACCAAGCTCGACAACGTCGTGTTCGGGCGCGATGCCGAAACCGGCGAGGTGTGGCAGGTCGGACGTCTCACGTTGTATCAAGGAAACGACTTCTGGAACGAAATCCGCAAATCCGAGGACTATGAACTCGAACTGGACGTGCGGCCCCGGCCCTGGTGGGGCGCGCAACTGGTCGCCGAACGCCACGTGGTCAGCGACGACCTCAGCATTGACAATCCGTTCGCTCCGCAGCAGCTTAACCTCTGGGCATACGAGAAGCTCTTCGGCCAGCCGTACGACCCGGAAGCCATCTATCAGTACGACGCGGCTTTTCGCGACTATAACCGCATTCTGGCCCAGTTCTACTACAATGACACTCTCCTCGATGGCCCCTGGCAGGCGCGCATCGGCTTCGCATACACCGAAACGGGCGACGTGGTGTTCAACCGCGAAATCCTGTATGGCGCGGGCTACAAGTTCAGCGAAAAATGGGGGCTGGGCTTCGAGCACCGGTACGATTTCGAGGACGGCGCGCTGCGCTCGCAGACCTACGAGGTGCGCCGGACTTTCAGTTGCTGGGAAACGGCCCTGCGCGTGCGGGACCGGGAGTCCGGCACCGATATCGACCTCGAATTCAGCATCAGGGCCTTCCCGGGCACACGCGTCAAATTCTGAGGCCTGCCGCCATGCATTCCAGACTGCGCTCCACCATCGCGGAGATTCTCCCGGAAATTACGGCGCTCAGGCATGAATTGCACGGGCATCCGGAGACCCGTTTCGAGGAGCGTTGGACCTCGGACCGCATTGCGCGGTTCCTCGATGAAGCGGGCGTCGCTCACACGCGGGGCTGGGCCGGCGGGACCGGCATCGTCGCGGAGTTCGGACCTGCCGGGGGCAGGTCCGTCGCCTTGCGCGCCGACATCGACGCCCTCGAAATCCAGGAGGAAACCGGTCTGCCGTATGCATCCACGGTCGCCGGGCGCATGCATGCGTGCGGCCACGACGGCCACACGGCCATCCTATGCGGCGCTGCAAAGACCCTCGCGCGGCATCTTGACCTGTTACGCGGCGGCGTGCGGCTGATCTTTCAGCCCGCGGAGGAAATCGCGGGCGGCGGAAAATACATGGTTGAGGAAGGCGCGTTGAACGGAGCCGCCGGCGCCTTCGCGCTTCACGCATGGCCGGGCATCCCGGCCGGGAAGGTCGGCCTGCGCGCGGGCTGCGCCATGGCCAGCGCCGATTTCTTCCGCATCGAGGTGGCCGGCAAGGGCGGGCACGGCGCGGCGCCCGCGTCGTGCGTTGACCCGGTCGTCGCGGCCGCGCACATCGTCCTCGCGCTGCAAAGCATCGTGAGCCGGGAACGCGCCCCATGGGAAGCAGGCGTCGTCACCATTGGCCGCATTGACGGAGGCAGCACGTCGAACATCATCCCGGACCGGGTTCTCATGGAGGGCACGCTGCGCGCGCTCGACGCCGCGCAACGCGCGGCGATGTCGGAGTCCCTGCGCCGTATCGCGGAGCACGCCGCGGCGGCGCTTCGCGCGCGCGCCGAGGTCTTCGTCAGCGAAACGGGATACCCGCCGCTGCATAACGACGCGGCCTCGTGCGCATTTGTCCGCGACACCGTAACCGCGTGCCTCGGACCGGAAGCGGTGCTTGAGGTGGAACACCCGTTCATGACGGCGGAGGACTTCGCCTATTACCTCGAAAAAACGCCGGGCGCGTTTCTCTTCCTGGGCAACGACCCGCCTGGCGTCACGGAGGCGCCGCCACTGCACAGCCCCCGGTTCCGTTTCAACGACAGCGCGCTGGCCACGGGCATCGAAACCATGGCGGAACTAGCGATCCGGTTCCACGAGCCAACCTTGGCGCAGGAGCACCGCTCATGAACGCGCAAACCCTGTTCTTCCGCATCGCGTGCGCGCTCGGCGGCCTGTCCGTCGCGCTTGGGGCGTTCGGGGCCCACGGGCTGAAACATCGCATCTCGGGGGAAATGCTGCAGGTCTTCGAGGTAGGCGTTCGATACCAGTTCTATCACGCCCTGGCCATGCTGGCCGTGGCCGCGGGCGCGGCGCGTCTCTGGGAAGGCCGGCTCGCCGGCGCGGCGTGCCTTGCCTGGACCGCCGGCGTCGTGCTCTTCTCGGGCAGCCTGTATCTGCTCGCGTTAACAGGGATTCGGTGGCTGGGCGCGATTACGCCCTTCGGCGGCGCGGCGTTCATCGCCGGCTGGGCGCTGCTCTGCTTCGCAGGCGCGTCGCTCTCGCGCTGAGAGATCCCAATCAGTATACGCAACGGCGCGCCTCGGCGCCGTACGCTTCCAGGCAGGCCGAATCCGCATCGAAGAAATGGTCCGACGGCGACAGGATGAACCCGCCGCCCTCCCCCGCTTCCGCGAAACAACGCCGCACCTCGGCGCGCGTCCGCTCCGGCGTGCAATCCTTGAAGAAATGGAATTGGTCAAAGCCGCCGATCATGCAGGTCCGGTCTCCTATGCGCCGTTTGGCCTCGTCCAGGCGCGTGTCGCCGCCCATGCCCGGCGGCGTGAAAGTCTCCATCGCGTCCGGCCCCATCGCCGCGATATCTTGGAGGATGGGCATCATGCCGCCGCACGTGTGATAGACCACGCGCAACCCCGCCGCGTGGGCCGCCGCGATCAGTTCCGCATCGTATGGCGCCACGAATTCGCGGAACAGCCCCGGCGAGATTACCGTGCTCGACGCGTCGCCGCCGCCCAGTTCGCAGATGTCGTACGCCGCGCCGCGCATGGAACGGATGTAGTCCAGTTTGCGCGCCTTCAGGATTTGCAGCAGCGCGTGCACCCACTCCGGGTCATGAAAGGTCTCCATGATGAGGCGTTCCACGCCAACGAGGCATGCGGCATCCTGCCAGCAGCCCGGCTGGCCAAACAGGTCGAAGCAGAGCAGCCCCCCGCGCACCAGCCCGCGCTCGCCGAAAGCCGCTGCATCGCGGTTAACCGCCTCCACATCGCACACCGGGTGCGTCATGTGCTCCGCGAGGATATCGATGTCACTCTTCTCTTTTACGACAGGCTCGAGCAGCCACGTGGTGTGCTCATTGTGCTGGACCACCGCGGTAAGCGTGCCGCCGGGCGTTTCGATGCAATAACGAAACGCATCGGAATCCGTTCCCGGCACGGGCTCGCGCGAGATGTGCCATGCGTCCGAAACGACATGACCGCCCAGTTCCGGGAAGCGGTATTCGCCGCGCGCGCAATTCGGGGCCGGGTTCCCTGTCCACAGAATCGGGTCAAGGCCGAAACGCTCGAAAAAAACCTGTGCATCGACGCCGCCTAGATAGTGGTCTAAGTAATACGGCATTACGTGATGCGTGGTCACGGGAAGCCGGTCCGGCGTGCGCCGCTCGAGCGCGGCCACCATCCGCTCTCTGGAAGTCATCGCGCGGCGCCCTCGGGCGCGTCGTGCGGCCCGCGCCATAGTCCGTTCGTTTCGTCCCACATCCAACCAGGCGCATCGATGCCCGCGTTCAGATGAGGAATCCCGCGCCCGAGCATCGCCGACGTCTCGTCCCAGGAATGAATACCGCTCACGGCATCGAGTACCTGCACGTTCTGCCAGCCGCAGCACGTGGCGCGGCGCAGCGACTCCTCAATGCTGCAACCGCGCAGGAATGCCGCGAGCAACCCCGCAATTGCGGAATCGCCGGAACCGGTTGCACTCCCGAATTGCGGCGGCGCGAACGCGGGCGCCCAGAGTTCCCGGTCCGCCCAGTTGGCCGCGTCGCCGGGACGCGCCGCGCCCATCCGCGCGAATCCGTCCCGAGGCCCCGTGCGCAGATAAAAGCCGCGATGTCCCGACTTCAGCGATACCATCTTCGCGCCGAGCGCCAGCGCTTCCGCGGCAAGCTGCGAGTACAGCGCGGGCGGGACCACGTCGATGAGGTCCGCGTCCGGATGCTCCCGTTTCATGCGCAGGAACCGGTCCGGTTCCAGCATGTAGAGCGTTTCTTCGATGGATGGCAGGAACATGTCGACCCAGGGAAGCACGCGCTCGAGAATCCGCCGCCATGGCGCCCGCCCCGACACCGAATCCGCGTCGGGCAGCGACATGTCGCACGACGTCGTCGCTCCCGACTCTTTCGCTATCCGGAACACGCGCTCCAGGCCGGCGCCCGCGTCCGCGTACATGCCCTGCATCAACGGCGGGTAGCCAAAATGAAAATGCCTGCAACGGGCGATGAGTTCCGGGTCCAGGTCTTCCGGACCGAACGTATCGTTGGTGCCCGGGTTGTGCAGGAAGATGCGATCAATGTCCGGGGGCGCAATGACGACCGTGTAGGAACTGGCCGCGCCGGACACAACGTGCACGCCCTCCGCGTGGCCGCTCGCGCGCAGCAGGCCGACCGTGATCCGGCCCAGCGCGTCATCGCCAACACGCGCGCAGAAGCAGACCTTCGCACCGAGGGTCTTCAGATTGATACCTGTGTTCGACACAGGCCCGCCCGTGCTGAT
>JAGMZX010000094.1:9753-18204 GCA_018005585.1 Candidatus Hydrogenedentota bacterium
TTCTTCCTCCTCGCCCTGGGCAACGTGAGCGGCGTTCTTCGCACGCGCTTCATGCACGCTTCTTGAATTGCCTTTGGAGTTGTGGCATGATTCGGTCCCAACCAGACGCTTTTCCGGTATAAGGAGAGCGTTTTGACTAACTAACGTTAAGTAGGTAACGCAAGCGGACACCTTCCGCAGAAATATTCCGCCAATACACCATCGCCTGGGGACTACACATGGGCCATAACATTCTCAAGAAAGGGTTGAATATCCCCATCAGCGGCAAACCGGCCGCCAAAGTGGAGCCCGCGCCCGCGGTCAGCCGCGTCGCCCTAATGGCGGATGATTATGTCGGCATGAAGCCGACCATGCTGGTTCAGGCGGGCAGCGCGGTTAGACGCGGCCAGCCTTTGTTCGAAGACAAGAAGCGGCCGGGCGTATTGTTCACGGCGCCTGGCGCCGGGCAGGTACTCGCCGTCAACCGCGGCGAGCGGCGGGCCCTGCAATCGGTGGTGATCGAGCTCTCCGAGTCCGAACGGCGCAACCAGCCAACGGACGCCGATTTTCACCCGTTTGAGTCCTATACGGGCAAGGATCCGGCCCTGCTCGACCGCGCCCAGGTCAAGGCACTGCTGATTGAGTCCGGCCTTTGGGCGGCGCTCCGCACCCGGCCTTTCAGCCGCACGCCCGCGGTCGATTCGGTGCCTCATTCGGTCTTTATCACGGCGATGGACACCAACCCGCTCGCTCCGAACGTCGATTTCGCGGCCGAGGGGCGCGAAGAGGACCTGCGCGTCGGTTCCCTGGTCGTTGCAAAGCTGACCGAAGGCCGGGTGTTCTATTGCACGACCCAGCAATCGAAGGTCCGCCCCCCCGCGAATCTTGGCGTGGACATCGAGACTTTCGAGGGGTCCCATCCTGCGGGCAATGCCGGCACGCATATTCATCTGCTCGACCCCGTAAATCGCCATAAGACAGTGTGGTTCGTGGGCTTACAGGACGTGCTCGCAATGGGCGCCCTGTTCCGGACGGGCCGCTTGTCGGCGGAACGGCTCATCTCGTTGGCAGGTCCAGGCGTGAAGTCACCGCGCCATTTCAAGACGCGCGCAGGCGCATGGCTCGACGAAATCGTGCGCGGTGAACTCCTGGGGGGTGAACAGCGGGTCATTTCCGGGTCGGTCTTGTCAGGACGCGCCGCCATGGGCGAAATACACGGGTATCTGGGTCGTTTTCACCAGCAGGTCAGCGTCATTCGCGAGGAGCACGACCGCAAATTCCTGGGCTGGCTTGCCCCCGGCACGGATATCTTCTCCGTCTTGAATGTGTATGCATCGAGACTGTTCAGAGGGCGCGAGTTCGCGTTTACCAGTTCCGCGCACGGCGCGCCACGCGCCATGGTGCCCGTCGGGCTGTACGAGCGCGTCACTCCGCTCGACCTGGTAATGACCTATCTCCTGCGCGCCTTAATCATGAACGATATCGAGCGCGCGGAAATGCTGGGCTGTCTCGAGCTGGATGAAGAAGACGTCGCCCTGTCGACGTTCGTGTGCCCCTGCAAGTTCGACTACGGCCCGATTCTCCGTCGAAACCTCGAAATCATCGAGCGTGAGGGATAGTCTGGGCAGATTTCAGGTGTTATCGAACCATGGGAGGCGGTAAACGCGACGGCTTATGAGTGTCTTACGCAAATTGATGGATAAGCCCGCCAGACTCTTCGAGAAAGGCGGCAAGCTCGAGAAGCTGTACCCGCTCTGGGAAGCGGTCGACACGTTTGCCTTCACGCCGGGAACCGTCACGCGGACGGCGTCTCATATCCGCGACGGCCTCGACCTGAAGCGGCTGATGATCACCGTCGTGGTCGCGCTGATTCCCTGCACAGTCATGGCCATGTACAACACGGGGCTGCAGGCGAACATGACGCTGGACCCGGCAGCCATCGGCCACCTGGAGGGCTGGCGGCACGCGGTCATGCAGGGGCTCGGCTTCGGTTACGATGCCGGCAGCTTTCTGGCGTGCTTGTTCCACGGCTTGTTGTATTTCCTTCCCGTCTACATCGTGACGCTCGCGGTCGGCGGCGCTTGGGAAACGCTGTTCGCCGTCGTGCGCAAACATGAAATCAACGAGGGCTTCCTCGTAACCAGCCTGTTGTTCCCGCTGGTCCTCCCGCCTACCATTCCCTTATGGCAGGTCGCGGTGGGCATCACCTTCGGTGTTGTCATCGGCAAGGAAATCTTCGGCGGCGTCGGCATGAACTTGCTTAATCCGGCGCTGACGGCCCGCGCCTTCCTTTACTTCGCCTACCCGGCCCAGATCAGCGGCGACAAGGTCTGGACTGCCGTGGACGGCTACAGCGGCGCGACCGCGCTGGCCGTAATCAAGGACAGCGGCCTTTCCTCCATCGCGCCGTCCGGACTCCTGGATTGGAACCTGACCGACGGCAAGCTGTCATGGCTCGAATCGTTCATCGGCATCGAACCCGGGTCGATGGGCGAGACCTCGGCGCTCTTCTGCATCTTCGGTGCGGCCGTGCTCGTCCTCACCGGCGTGGGTTCCTGGCGCACCATGGCGGGCATCCTGGTTGGCGCGGTGCTGTGTTCGCTCGGCCTGAACGCCATCGGGTCCGAGACGAACCCTGCCTTCGCGCTGCCGTTCCACTGGCACCTGGTCATCGGCGGCCTGGCGTTCGGAACGGTGTTCATGGCCACGGACCCGGTCTCTTCTCCGTTCACCCACACCGGGAAATGGGTCTATGGCGCCTTGATCGGCGTGTTGATCATCCTGATGCGTGTCGTCAATCCGGCCTATCCGGAAACGGTGATGCTGGTCATTCTCTTAATGAATGTGTTTGCCCCCTTGATCGATTATTTCGTGATACAGGCGAACGTGAAACGGAGGGCAGCCCGTTATGCAGCGTGAAGGCACGCTCTACACCATCATCTTCTCCTGCGTGGTCTGCGGCATCTGTTCGGTCCTCGTATCGGGCGCCGCGGTCGGCCTCAAACCGCGTCAGGAAGCCAACAAGATCCTCGATCGGCAGACCAAGGTGCTGTCCGTGGCAGGCAAGATCGGCGAAGACGAGAGCCTGTCCCGGACCGAAATCCAGGAACGGTACGCCAAGTACATCGAGCCACGACTGGTGGACTTCAGCACCGGCGGCTTTTATGAAGGCGCCGACGCGGACCCGGCCAAGTACGACCAGCGCGCCGCGCTGAAAGACCCGGCCATGAGCGCGGCGGCGCCCGAGAATGCGGCCCAGGTGCTGCGCGTGCCCAAGCTCGCCCTGGTCTATCTCGTGAAGAACGATGCCGGCGCGGTGGAAGAGATAATCCTGCCGGTCGAGGGCAAGGGCCTGTGGTCCATGCTTTACGGCTACCTGGCGCTGGCGGCCGACACGACCACGGTCAAGGGCATCATCTTCTATGAACACGGCGAGACGCCCGGGCTCGGCGGCGAAGTCGAGAACCCGGTCTGGACCGCGAAGTGGCGGGATAAGCAGGCCTTCGACAAAGAGGGCAAACCGGCGATCACCGTCGTCAAAGGCGCTGCCGGCGACGACCCGCATAAGGTGGACGGCCTCTCCGGCGCAACGCTGACCAGCCGCGGCGTGACCAATCTGCTGGCGTTCTGGCTCGGCGATAACGCGTTCGGGCCGTTCCTCAAGAAATTCCGCGAGCAACAAGGGAGTTGACAGCCATGGCGTTTCCCCTCGCATTCGGCAAGAAGGAACGGGCCGTATTGCTGGACCCGGTCTTCAACAACAACCCGATCATGCTCCAGGTGCTCGGCATCTGTTCCGCGCTGGCCGTCACGACGAAACTAGACAAGGCCATCGTCATGGCCATCTCGCTTACGGTGGTCACGGGCTTCTCCAACCTCGCCGTGAGCATCATCCGGAACTATATACCGACCAACGTTCGGATCATCATCCAACTGACCATCATCGCCTCACTCGTGATCATTACGGACCAGGTGCTCAAAGCCTTTGTGCCCGCGATCAGCAAGCAGTTGTCCGTGTTCGTGGGCTTGATCATCACGAACTGCATCGTCATGGGCCGCGCGGAAGCATACGCCATGCAGAACCCGCCCTGGGCAAGCTTCATCGACGGCATCGGCAACGGGCTCGGCTACAGCATGATCCTCGTCGGCGCGGGGGTCATCCGCGAATTGCTGGGCTCCGGCAAACTGCTCGGATACAGCATCTTGCCGCTCGTAACGGAAAAGGTGGGCGAGAACCAGTATGGCTGGTACGTGCCGAACGGCATGATGCTCATGGCGCCGGGGGCGTTGTTCATTATCGGGTTCTTCATTTGGGCTATGCGCACGTGGAAGCCCGAGCAGATGGAGAAAGAATAAGGCCATGCTGGAACACTTTCTGAATCTGGGAATCAAGGCCATCTTCATCGAGAACATGGCGCTGGCGTTCTTTCTGGGGATGTGCTCGTTCATGGCATGCTCGAAGAAGGTCGAAACCGCAATGGGCCTCGGCACCGCGGTGATCTTCGTGCTCGTGGTCGCCGTCGCCATCAGCAACCTCATTTTCAACTACCTGCTGCGGGAAGGCGCGCTGGCCTGGGTGCATCCGGCCATGAAAACCGTGGACCTGGGTTTCCTGAGCTTTCTGGCTTACATCGGCGCCATCGCGGCCATGACGCAGTTGGTGGAGATGACCCTGGACCGGTTCGTGCCCACACTCTATGCCGCACTTGGTATCTTTCTGCCGCTCATCGCGGTGAACTGCGCGATTCTGGGCGCGGCCCTGTTCATGGAGCAGCGCGACTACCAGTTCGCCGACGCCATGGTCTTCGCCATCGGCTCGGGCGTGGGCTGGGCGCTGGCGATCACGGCCATGGCCGCGATTCGCGAAAAGATGCGGTATAGCGACGTTCCGGTGGCCCTGCGCGGCCTGGGGATGGCGTTTATTCTGACGGGACTGATGGCGATGGGTTTCATGGCCTTTTCTGGCATTCAACTGTAAACCGGGGGAGTGCGAACGCCCTATGCAAATCGTTCTACTCGGCATGTTGATGTTCACCATTTTGGTGCTGAGCCTCGTGATTATGCTGATGATCGCCAAAGCGAAGCTCGTCAGCAGCGGCACCGTCTCCATTCTCATTAATGACGACGCGGACAAGGCATTGACGGTCCCCGTCGGCGGCAGCCTGCTGGGCACCCTGGCCAATCAGAAAATCTTCATCCCTTCCGCCTGCGGCGGCAAGGGAAGCTGCGGCGTCTGCAAGGTCACCGTCAAGGAAGGCGGCGGCGCGCTCCTGCCCACGGAAGAAGCGCACATCAACCGCGGCCAAGCCCGCGCCGGGCTGCGCCTCTCCTGCCAGGTCAAGGTGAAGCAGCCGCTCAAGATCGAGCTGCCGCCGGAAGTGTTCGACGTGCGCAAGTGGACCTGCAAGGTCCGCTCGAACCACAATGTGGCCACGTTTATCAAGGAACTCGTGCTCGAATTGCCGCCCGGCGAAGAAGTGCCGTTCCGCGCGGGCGGGTACATCCAGATCGAATGCCCGCCGCACACGATTCACTACAAGGATTTCGATATCGAGCCGCAATACCGCGACGCGTGGGATGCGTTCAAGCTATGGGACCTGAAATCGGCCACGGACGAAACGGTCACGCGCGCTTACTCGATGGCCAACTACCCGGAGGAAAAGAGCATTATCATGCTGAACGTGCGCATCGCGACACCGCCGCCGCGCACACAGGGCATTCCACCGGGCATCATGTCTTCCTACATCTTCAGCCGGAAGCCGGGCGACGAAGTGGTTATCTCGGGGCCTTTCGGCGAATTTTTCGCGAAGGACACGGACCGCGAAATGTGCTTCATCGGCGGCGGCGCGGGCATGGCACCCATGCGTTCTCACATCTTCGACCAGTTCAAGCGGCTGAAGACAAAGCGGAAAGCCACGTACTGGTACGGCGCGCGCAGCCTGCGCGAGATGTTCTACGTCGAGGATTTCGATTCGATCCAGGCCGAAAGCCCGAACTTCAAGTGGCACGTGGCGCTGTCGGAACCAGTGCCGGAAGACAATTGGACCGGTCTCACGGGATTCATCCATCAGGTGCTGTACGACAACTACTTGAAGGAACACCCCGCGCCGGAAGATATCGAATACTACATCTGCGGGCCGCCCATGATGCTCAATGCGTGTCTGAACATGCTGCACAACCTCGGCGTCGAGGATGAGATGATTGCCTTCGACAACTTCGGCTGAAAAACGGTTCACATTCAGGATCTTCTGGAGCGCGGCCGCGGCCGTGCTCCTTGTATTCCTGCTTGTGGGCCGTTGCGGTACGGTCGTTGGACCCGCGGAAACGATCCTGACGGGCGTTACCATGGGGACGACCTACGCGATCAAGATCAGTGACGCCCTGCCCGGCGAACGGCTCACGCCGCTTGCACAGTCCGTTGATGAACTGCTCACCGAACTCAATCGCGTCTTCTCCACCTATGTCGAGGATTCCGAACTCTCCCGATTCAACCAGAGCAATGGCGCGACGCCCTTTGCCCTGTCCAACGATCTGCGGCGGGTGTTCGAAATCGCGATCGAGACGAGCCGGCAGACCGGGGGGGCCTTCGACGTGACGGTCGGCCCGTTTGTGAACGCCTGGGGCTTCGGACCCGATATGCCCGCCGCGCCGCCCACGGAACAGGAACTCGCCGCACTTCGCGAACGCGTCGGGTTCGAGAAGCTGCATCTTGAAAACGGCGTGCTGACGAAAGACCGGCCTGACGTTTACTGCGACCTGTCCGCGGTGGCCAAGGGTTACGCCGTGGACCGTGTCGCGGACCTGCTCGCCAAGGAAGGACTGCGGCAATTCATGGTCGAGGTCGGCGGCGAAGTCCGCACCCGCGGCACGCGAGCGGACGCCCACGCCTGGCAGATCGCCGTTGAGGAACCCGATCCCGCGACTCGCGCCGTGCGCCGCGTCGTACCGCTGCGGGACATGGCCATGGCGACGTCCGGCGACTACCGGAACTTCTTCGAGAAAAACGGGCAGCGCTATTCGCACACGATTAACCCGGCAACCGGCACGCCAATCCGGCATGCGCTCGCGTCCGTCACCGTGCTGCACCCCGAATGCGCGTGGGCCGACGCCTACGCCACCGGCATCAATGTGCTCGGGCCTGAAGATGGGTTTGCGTTCGCCGCGACGCGGCATTTGGCGGTGTTACTGGTACTACATGCGCCGGGCGGCGGGCTTGAAGAACGCGCCACGCCGGAATTCGAGCAATACTGCCGCCAAAGCGGCTCATGATTGCCCGGAGACTGGTTCAGCCTTTCGCAGGTTCCGCGGACACCGGAACGGCGGCCAGCGCATCCAGGATGTCGGGCCGCAACAGCGGCGAAATGATCTCGAACGGCACCGTGACCTCAAACGAACCCTCCGCGTAGCAGCCGACGGCGTAGGGAGCGAAGAAGACCGTCAGCCCCGCGCGCGAAATAACGAAACTGGATAGGTCCTCCCCCGCGAATTCGGTAATGTTGCCATTCACCACGTTGCTGGCCTCCTCCTTCTTCAAGCTTGCAATACAGTGGTTTGAGATGGCCTGGAGATAGCCGGAATCTTCGCGGAACAGCGCAGAAAGCGCCAGCGGCGCCGTCTTGCCGTCCTCCAGCCGCAGATTCTGCGTCAGGGTCCACGACATGCCGTGCGCGCCGCCCGTGAAGGTATACACCGTCAGCGCGGCGCTCACCAGCGCCGGCGAGTAGTGGTAGATGCCCGCGGGGCTGATGTCGAGCGTGTGCGGCAGGCGAAGGCTGCTCTCGGGCTGCTCCCTCATATAGTATGCTATCGATGACGTCCAGTCGCTGACCGCGCCCACCCAGATCTCTTCCACTACGTTGCGGATAGCGGCATTCAACGCGTCCGAATGGCCGGCGCCGCCCTCCACGAAAAACGGCGTCGCGATATTGGCCTCCAGGTTCTCTTCGCCCCATACGGACGACCGGTACTCTTCGATGAGCAGCGCGATGCGGCGCACCTCAAAGGGCAGTTCGCGGCTGCCGTCCGTGTTCAACCATTTGCCCGACCATGCACCCCCGGCAAGGTCCAGTTCTCCAACAAACATGCCCGTGCGCTTTCCCTCGGCGAATTCGGTCAGCGCGAGCGAATCGTCCTCGCCGGTCACGCCGTTGACTTCGATGGGCGCCCCGATGTGCGCGTAAGCGTACGTGCCCGAAACATCCGCGCCCGCTATTGTGAGCTGCATCATGATGGGCTTCTCCCCCACCACGCCCTGGAACCATGCCAACCCGAAATCCGAGCCGGTATCCGCCAGGAACTCGGACACATCAGAGACTTCCAGGTCCAGATGAATCGCCGCGTTCTTCCATTTTCCATCCACTTGGACATAGACATAGGCAAGGTCGATACTGCTCCCATTGACGAGCACTTCATACGTGTCTTCCGACCCGGTACTGCGCGCCTCGACCGTCGATACGGTCTCGGAAGTCCACT
>JAGMZX010000094.1:18304-22438 GCA_018005585.1 Candidatus Hydrogenedentota bacterium
ATCGTATACTCGAATCCGCAAACCAGACTCATCAGCGACGGCCCATGTACCGGCACTTCCTCAGCCTCGAACACGTCAAGACCCGGCGGCACGCTGGCGATTAACCTGGCGAGCAGGAAGTCCGGCGCGACGCGCTCGCGCAGGACCACGTCCATGTAATCGCCCTCGGATTCTTCACCGACCGGGCACGCGGTCGAAAACGTCACGCGCGGTTGCTGGTGAAACCCCTGCGAGTAAGCCACCGGCGCCTTCGCCCGGCGCAGTGCGCGAACCCACGCGTCCTTGACCTCCAGATGGCTCAAGAGCCGCGCTTCGCCCGCCCGGCCGATGCGGAACCGAAGACGCTGCACTGCGGCATGGGCATCTTTCTCATGCTCTTCACGCACGGGCGGGACGCCCGTGCCACTCCATGCCGCCTCTTCCTCAAGATGCCCCTGCTTCTGGTTCTTCAGCATGTGTCTGCACAGGTCGCGTTCGCGATAGATAACCCCGCACAGATGGCACTTCCCCGCGCGGCAGTCCTGGGCATACTTCAATTCCATCGCGCGCTGCCAGTCCTCGCGGAACCACTGCTTGGGGATCATCACGTCGACATGATCCCACGGCAGGCGCTCTTCCGGGCCGCGCTCGCGCAATTGCCCGCGCCAGTCGTAGCCGGTTTGGTCAATGGCCTTCCACCAATGTGCAATGTCCAGACGCTCTTCCCACGTTTCCAGGCGCGCGCCGTTGCGCCAGGCCGCCTCGAGCAGGTCCGCGGCGCGGCGGTCCGCGCGCGACAACAACCCTTCAATGAACGACGCTTCCGGCGCGTGTCGCCCAAACTTGATATTCGGGTACTTTTTTAGCCTTTCAAGTAATAATGCCTGTTTTCGTCTGATTTCGCCGATGTCGACCTGACGAGACCACTGGAACGGCGTGCACGGCTTCGGAACAAACGTCGAGACGCCCATCCGCACGGCCGCGCGCCGGTTGATGGCCTTGCCCGCTTCCAGCGTGCGGATGCACAGGTCCGCGATGGCTTCGACGTCCTCGTCGCGCTCGGTGGGCAGACCTATCATGAAATACGTCTTCACGTGCGTCCAGCCGCGCCGGAACGCTTCGGCGGCCATGCCGAGCAGTTCCTCGTCGGGGATGAACTTGTTGATGACTGCGCGCAGGCGCGGCGTGGCCGCTTCCGGTGCGAAGGTGAGCCCGCTGCGCCGCACGCCGGACACCATGTCGGCCATTTCGACCGCAAACGAATCAAGCCGCAACGACGGCAACGCGACGGACACGTTTTCCTTGTGCGCGCGCTCGGCGGCCTGCTTCACCAGCGTGCGCGGCCGCGAAAAATCGCACGTCGAGAGCGACACGAGCGTGACGTGCTCGAGACCGGTGTTCGCAAGCGTCTCTTCCATGAGCCGGTCGACCTCGGGCAGCGTGCGCTCGCGCACCGGCCGCGTGACCATGCCCGCCTGGCAGAAGCGGCAGCCCTGCGTGCAGCCGCGCAAGATTTCGAGGCCGACGCCGTCGTGCACCAGCGAGGCATAGGGCACGATGTATCTCGCCGGAAATTTCGCCGCGTCGAGGCTGCGCGTGACCCGCTTGACGATTTTCGGCCCGTCCTCGCGCGGCACGATGCTCCCGTCGCCGATCGTTTCCATCGGATACGACTCGGGGACGTAGAAACCGGGCAATTGCGCGATAGCTTCGAGTTTTTCGCGGCGCGGCGCGCGTTTCAGCGGGCGGATTGTCTCCACGAGTTCGACCACGGCATCCTCGCCGTCGCCGATCACGAAGAAATCGAAGAACGGCGCCAGCGGTTCCGGGTTGAACACCGTCGGCCCGCCCGCAAACAGCAGCGGCGCATCGTCCGCGCGGTGCTTGCTCCGCAACGGCAGCCCGGCAAGGTCAATCGCGTTCAGGATGTTCGTGTAAGTCAGTTCCGACTGCAGCGTGAACCCGATCAGGTCCGCGGCGGTCAGCGGGTCCTTCGACTCGTGCATAAACAACGGCAGGCCGCGCGCGCGCAGCGCCGCCTCCATGTCCGGCGCGGGCGAATAGCCCCGCTCGCACCAGACATGGTCCAGGCCGTTCAGAATCGCATACAGGATGTGCAGTCCGAGATTGCCCAGTCCCAACTCATACAGGTCCGGGAAGAACAGGCACACCCGCAGGTCCACGTCCGAGGCCCGCTTATGCACCGAGTTCCACTCCGTGCCCAGATACCGCGACGGCTTCTCGACCCGGGGCAGAATTTCGTTTATCAATGTCGCACCAAGGCTCATTGCGTGCCCTCTTCGCGGCCCATCATACAGAACACGCGGCGATGCTGCGAAATTCGAGAGCAGGGTGCGGAAGCTCGGGGTCAATCTCGACTCAGTCCAAAACACGAGAAAACGGATTGCACCGGCCCGGGTCACCAGACGGTCTCGAGGCTCGCCGCTCTGGTCTTGCGGTCCCGAGTAACCAGCGTCACGGCCCTATGCAGGGCCGTGACGGTTACAAATGAAGGTATTGGATGTGTTCTCCCGAGGACCCGCTCAAGCGGTCAATATGCGACTCGATGCCGTTCTCATGGAGCCAAGCCGTCCTGGACGAGTTCGCTGAGGGTCTTGACGAGGCCGCGCTGCGCTACTGTTGATGAGTTGTCGCGCCCTTCTTTCCTGGAGTCCGGATTAGTCCCGTTGTCCTGTTCGCACACGTTCGCGGTTCGCCGGGCGTGGTGGGGAGCTGACCGTCCCTCCGGATGTTTCTACGAGACTTCGCGCAGGCGTTGAGACAGTCTCTTCACGTCGTTGCCGGTTTCCCTCGCAAGTCGGTCTATCATGCGGCATACTTCGCGCAAAATCGGGTCGATCTTCATTTCCTCTACACGGTCCAATTCTTCAGCGTCCTTTCCAGATCGAACAATTCATGTGCGTTGCCGCGCATGAGGCGGACGATGAGCGGCTCGATGTCGTTCTCGCGGAGCCAGCCGTCTTCGACGAGTTCGGTAATGGCTTGGGCGAGGCCGCGGCGCGCGATGGCGGCGTGGCCGGGCACCATTTCGACGGGGCGGTAGTCGCCGCCGAAGGCAAGCAGCTTGCACGCGGGCGCGGCCCCGAGGAATTCCTTTACGAACCGCACGCACGCAACGGGGTTGATGATCCACGCCCAGCACATGTCGACGTAGGCATTGCGCCACTGCTTCGCGGCGGCGATGATGTGGTCGTGGTAGGGATACGTAATGTGCATGAAGACGAAGCGCGCGTCAGCGTGCATGTGGCACAGCTCGCACATCTCGCCGGGGTTGCCTTGCAGCCGCGCCAGCGGCATCGAGTTGTGCCCGGCGTAGTAACCCGTGTGCAGTTTGACCGGCAATTCGTATTCCGTGGCCTTGTGCACGCAGTAGTGGAACAGATGGTCCTCGACGGCCTTGCGCCCAGCCGCTTCGACCTTGTCGTCGTCCAGCAGTAGTCTCTCGAACAGCGGCGCGGCGTCTTCCGCGCTCACGCGCGCGTGGTCGAGGCCGCGCGCATAGGCGTTCTGGCTTTTCACGGCGATCGCGCGCGGCCCGTACGTATCGAAGGCCCAATCAATAACCGCATGCCAGTCGTCCAGACCTTTCAGCGTCACGCCCGCCTGCGCGGCGAGTTGCTCGCGGTTGCCCGCCGCGCTCAGCGCGGCGAAACTGAGGTCCTGCGCCAGCAGGTCCGGCTGCTCGGTTTCTCCAAAGATGGGGCCCTCGATGCAATTCACCTGCGCGTATTCGATGTTTGCAACATCGCGCAGCGCGACCCGGTAATATCCGGGCGCAATGGCCCCGCGCATCTTCTCCGAGACCCGGTCTACGTTTTCGGACCGAAGGTCGTCCTCGCCGTACAGCAGCCGCACGGACTCGCGCAGATTCAGCATGTAGCCCGTGTTGTGCGCCCGCAGGTAATAGGGTTCAAGCGCCTTCCACTTGTCCTGCGGGGCAATGTCCCACCGGTACGCCACCGACAACGCGTCGCCAGGTATTCCCGCGACCCGCATGTCCGAATCGGTGTAATGACAGAACAGCATCCCGATATCCGGCGCGGGAATCTTGCTGGCTTCCCCCTGGTCGAGGGCTTGCACCCGCACGGACTCCTCCCAGAGGTGCTCATGCGTGTCCACAAAGGGGGTACGGTC
>JAGMZX010000095.1 GCA_018005585.1 Candidatus Hydrogenedentota bacterium
ATTCACTCCCCACAATCTGCTCTGTTTTATACCTCAAGATATGCCTGAACGGGCCAAACACCAGGGCATGGGCATCTTGCCCATGCTCCTAAACCCCTGTCATTGACCCGCACGGGCGGGACGCACGTGCCACGTGTTTATCATGGTCCCGCACGGGCGGGACGCACGTGCCACGTGGGGCAGTCATTTTACTTCGAGGCTGATGTCGTCCAGATAGAAGACGCCGGGTGCGTCGGCGTGGGCGACGAAGCCGAGCCAGTCGACGCGGTTGAAGGCCGGGTTGCCGCAGGCGAGACCCGGGAAGACCTGTTCCGCGCCGTCGGTTTGGGTCACCTTGAGATCCCATGCGCCGTTGGCCTGGCGTCCGAGCGAACAGGTGATTTCGAGGCGGAACCATTGTCCCACGGGCACGTTGGCGACGGGCGCGCCCTTCACGCTGAGGCCGCCCGCGCCGTCGAACCAGAGGCTCGGCCCCACGCGGTAGGGTTCGCGGCTGTCGCGCCACTCGATGTAGAAAGCCGTCCCCTGCTCGATGCGCAGCGCGCATTTGCCGACGGCGACGCCCGCGCGCGCGCCGGGCTGGTAGACGAGGTGCGGATTGAACGCATGAGCGAGTCCGGGCCGGTCCACGCATTTGAGGCTGCGCGCGCCGGACGCGGCGGTTTCGTCCGTGACGCGGATTTGCGCCTCGCCTTCTTCGCCGTTGGTCGTGGCGACGTTCGCGACCGCGCCGATGTCGGTGGACTCGAAGTCATCGGCGAAGGACACCGGCGCCGGCGGCGCCGGCGGCGTGAACGGCAGGCACGGCGACCCGCCGGCCTTTTTCACCCACGCCGCTTCGCCGTAGAGGCCGACCTTGTCCATGTTGATGGGCCTGAAACCGAGCGCAAGCGCGGGCGACTCGGCCTGGAGCGCGAAATTGCCGCCGAGCAGGTCGACGAACAGCGGGTCGGCGATTTGCGAGTCCGTATCGAATCCGGCGGCGCGCCATTCGTCGAAGGTCTTCCCGGCAAACTCGATTTCCGCGCCGGAAGTGTCCCAGTAGACATTCCGGTTCATGCGGTAATTGCCGTTCGACCAGTTGCTGCCGAGCAGGCGGCCATTGCTGAAGTAGACGATGTTGTTCTCAAAGAAAAACGAGATGTGTTCCTCCTGGCGCGACCGGATGACCTGCTCCGTCTCCGAGAAAGCGAAGATATTGTTGCGCACGATATTTTCCTTGCCGTAATGCTGGTGGAAACCGCCGGTGCGCGTATGGACCACGACGTTGTTCTCCAGCACGATGCCCGAACTGCCCTCGTCCGTGTAGAGACCCCAGCCGCCGTAGAGTTTCGGGTGACAGAGCACGTCGTGAATGTAATTGCCGCGCAGGACCGTGCCCGGCGAGATGCCGAGCGTGTAGATGCCGCCCATGTCGCCGAGCTGGCCCTTGCCGATGTCGTGGATGTGGTTGTATTCGATGATGTTGTGGTGCGCGGAACTCGGCGCATAGCCCCAGGACCAGCCCACGGACATGCCGGAGTAGCGGAAGTCGCCCACGTCATTGCGCGAGACGCGGTTGTAGGAGCTTCGGCCAATCCACACGCCCACTGCCTCGCGGAAGATGCGCCCGCCGTCGTGGAGACAGCAGTTGTCGACCGTGTTGCGCTCGGCCGCTTCCAGTTGCGAGGCCGGGTCCGCGCCCTCGCCGATGCGCACGCCGCCGCCGCCGAGATCGAAGGCTTCGCACTGGCGCATCCAGCAGTCCTTGCTGCCGTGATGGAACCAGACGGCATACGTACCCACGTGCGCGATGGCACACTCCTGCAAGCCGCAAGACCGCGCGCCGGTCATCTCGATGGCACCGGGCACGGTGAAGGCCGCCTGCGCGTCGCTGTGCCCTTCCGGCTCGATGGGCCATTCGCCATATTCAAAGCGCAGCCCGCGGAAATAGATGCGCTCGACAAACTCGCCCTGCGCGGCGTCGCCTTCGACCAGCAGGAATTGCCGAGCTACCGGCGCGACGACTTCCGCCGCGTTCATGTCCTCGCCGGGCATCGGCATATAATACAGCTTGCCCGCGGCGCGGTCCAGATACCATTCGCCGGGCGCGTCCAGCCCTTCACGCAAATGCTCGATGAAATACCACTGGTCGGCGCGCCAGCGCGCGAAGGGCCATCGGGCCGGGCCGGTGAACTCGACGACGCGATTGTCCCAATCGATGTTTTTCACGCGCAACAACGAGGTTGCCCACGCATGAAAGACAACGAATACCGCGTTCTGCAGGCCGGGCCACTGCTGCATATCGCCCTCGCGGAAGCGGAACTTCGTCGCGCTTGCCTCCTCCTTGCCCGAAGTGGCGCTGAGTTCCATCACGGGCCCGTCAATGCTAAAAAAGTCCGTGTCCGGCGGGAAATCGCCCGCGGGATTGGCGCAGTTCGGCGTGCGCGCCGGCTGGCGCCGTTCCCCATTGACCCAAAGCGCGCTGAAATCCCAGCGGCCCTCGCGCACATCCGGCAGATCCGCGCTCCAGACGCCGCCATCCTGCGTCCAGCCCGTGACGACGCGACCGCCGTGCAGGACAGGCTTCTCGCTCCGGTACGCGGTATAAATAACGGGCCCGTTCGGGCCGCCGGAATCCTCGGGCGCGAAGCGGATCGGTTCGGCGACTGGGTAGACGCCTTCCCGCACGAATACCATAATCGGGTAGTCCTTCGGCAGCGTGCGCACGACGTCGCGCGCGTGCTGAATAGTTGCGAAGGGCCCGTCCGTTCCATCGCGCGACGGCTCCGCGATGCGGCCCGACCACGCGTCATTGCCCTTGGGCGAGACGAAGAGGGACACATCGGCCTGCGCGGCAAACGCGGCCAGCAGGGCACAGGCGCAGCAAAAGCAGAAGTGGCGTGGATTTCCTCGCGAGCGCATTGGCGTTCTCCCTTGCGTTGAATGGCGGCGCCGCGGGTTTCCCGCGACGCGGCGAATCAGTATACTACGCGCGCAGGCGCGCCTCCATTGAGGCGCCGGTCCCGACAACAAACGGGGAGAACGCAACGATGGGCCACCGTGTGAATCCAGACAAGGAATATCGTCTGCTTCAGCGCCGTCTTGACAGCATGGTGACCGGCGCGCCGGACTCCCCCACGCTCATGCAGATTCTACGGCTGCTCTATACGCCCGAAGACGCGCATCTGGCGCGCCGCATCCCCGCGAAGCCGACCCGGCTCGACACGCTTGCGCAGAAACTGGAGACGCCGGTTGACGAACTCGACGCGCGCGTCACCGATATGGCCGCACGCGGTCTCATGATGGATTTCATGTACAAGAACCGGCGTTACGTCATGCTGCCGCCGATCGTGGTCGGTTTTTTCGAGTTCGTGTTCATGCGCGCCCGCGACGGCATGCCCATGGCCGAACTGGCGCGCCTTTTCGACTCCTACATGAACGAAGACGGCCATTTCGGCCGCGCGGTGTTTCAAGGCCAGACGCAGATCGGCCGGGCGCTCGTCCGCGAAGACGCGCTACCGGAGGGCGACCATGCCGAAATCCTCGACTGGGAGCGCGCCAGCCGCCTGCTGAGTTCCGCCTCGGCTCTTGGCGTATCCTTGTGCGCGTGCCGCCACAAGCAACTGCACCTTGGCAAAGCCTGCGACCGGCCGCTGGAGGTCTGCCTCACGCTGGACTCCGCCGCCGAATCCATGGCGCGCGCGGGCATCGCGCGCCCGATTTCGAATGACGAAGGCGTGCGCATCCTCGAACAGTGCCGGGAAGCGGGCCTCGTGCAGATCGGCGACAACGTGCAGCACGGCGTCACATACATGTGCAACTGCTGCGGCTGCTGCTGCGGCATGTTGAAGGCCATCAACACGCTCGGGCTGCCCCACGCCGTCGTCACGTCCAATTGGATCATGGAAGTCGACCCCGAAAAGTGCAAAGGCTGCGGACGCTGCGTCAAGGCTTGCCCGATTAATGCCGTCCACTTGCAGGAGGTCGATGGCGTCGCCCGCAAGCGGAAGCGCGCGATCTGTAATGAAGAACTCTGCCTGGGCTGCGGCGTGTGTTATCAGGCCTGCAAATCGGGCGGCATCCGGCTCAAGCCGCGCGCGCAACGCGTGCTGACGCCCGAGACAACCTTCGACCGCGTCGTGCGCATGGCCATCGAGCGCGGCAAACTGGCGCAACTCATCTTCAGCGATCCGGAAAGCCTGACGCACCGCTCGCTGGGCCGCATGTTGGGCATCCTGGAAAATTCGCCGCCCTGGAAAGCGGCCATGGCCATCAAGCCGCTGCGCTCCGCATTTCTCAACCGCATGATCCGCCTGGCCGGGACATGAGGAACCACGCGACCGTGGCGCCGGGCATACGAGTCACTGGTCTTGTCAACGGGCGCATCCGGAAAAACGTATGCAGAAAAGGCCAGTGACGCGGCTGTTTTGGAGCCGGGCATGTTCCTTATACTATCGCCCTGTCATGCCGTGTTCAGCGTGACCACAAGGAGACCGCAATGACTCGCGCCAGCAGCTTCGCCGTTATGACCTGTTTGCTGGTTCTGCCCGGCATCCTGACGGGATGCGCGCGCACGCGGGAATCCGAACCGGCCCCCGCGGAAGAAGGCGATGTCGCCGCATTCATCACGCGTCAGATGGAAACGGCAAAGTTTCCCGGCCTTGCGGCGTGCATCGTGAAGGACGGTCAAATCCGCTGGGCGCAGGGTTTCGGCTACGCCGATGTCGCCGCGGCCAGACCGGTCACCCCGGACACGCCATTCCTGTTGGGTTCCGTCGCGAAAGCGGTAACCTGCATCGCGGTCATGCAGTTGTCCGAACAGGGCCTACTTGACCTGGACGCGGATGTGAACACTTACCTCCCCTTCGAAGTGCGGAACCCGACACACCCCGATGCCGCGATCTGCGCCCGCATGCTTCTGGCGCACACTTCGGGCATCCGCGACGACGTCGCCATCTACAAGTCCTTGTACACGCTGCACACCGGCGGAGGGGATTCGCCCATGCCCCTGGACCAGTTCCTGCGCGATTACCTCACGATGGGCGGCGCGTGGTGCGAGGCTCAGGTCACCTACGCCGCTTTCGCGCCGGGCGAGCAATTCCTGCACAGCAACGTGGGCATCGCGCTCGCGGGCTGCCTCGTGGAAACGGTTTCCGGCATTTCGTTCGACGCGTACTGCAAGCAACGCATCTTCGACCCCCTCGGCATGACGGACACGCACTGGTTCCTGCAAGACGCCAACCCGGACAACATCGCCATACCCTACCGTTTTGATGTCGTCAGCAACGCCTATGTTCCCTATGGGCATTACGGCTATCCCTCGTACCCCGATGGGCAACTCCGGACCAGCGTCAACGCCTTCGCGCGCCTGCTGATAGCCGTGATGAATGACGGGCGTTACGGCGACGTGCGCATCCTCAAGCCGGAATCCGTGCAGGAGATGGTCACTATTCAGTATCCCGAACAGAACCCCGATGTCGGGCTGGTCTGGTGGTATGGGTTGGTGGGCGGCCGCGAGGCCATCGGTCTGGACGGCACCGACGCGGGCGTGTGCACGTCCGCGTTCTTCCTGCGTGGCGAAAAAACCGGCGTCCTGCTCTTCGCGAACGGCGACGCCTCCGCGATCGCCGACGACGTCCGCTTCGCGATTCAAGACCGTCTCGTTCGCGAAGCAGCCAAGCTCTAAACCGCGGGTCGGCTGCGCAACAGGCCCATCAGAACCACGGGCTGAAATCGATGCGCGTGAACGGGCGGCGCGTCGCCGTGGAAGGCGGGTTGTTCCCGGCGTTCGCCACGTAGGCTGCTTTCGCGCGCGGGTCGAACACCCACGAATGCAGCGTCCCGTCATTGAAGACGGGCCCATTGCAGAGCAGTTCCAGCGCCTGCGGCACGTCAATCGCGCCGGGCCGGGCCTTGATTTGCTGGCCGAGCCAATCGTAGCGCGCGAACGTGTTGATCGATTTCACCAGCGGGAAGAGCAGCGTCAATTCATCCCAGGTCTTCACGTTTATGCCATGTTCCGGCCCCATTGTCAGCGCGAGTTCCATAAGCCTATCCTTGCCCACGGGATGATTCGTGCGGCGCACCGCATCCTCGAGCGATTCGTGCTGGGTTTCGGGACCCTCTCTCGGGTCGAGCGGCGCGTAGACGTCCGCTCCCTTCGCGTCCACTTCCATGGCGCGGCCATCGGGCGCCGCGCCGTCGCCAATGATGTAATTCCAGCCGCGCGTATGCGGCGCGTCGCGAATGATCGCCACGGCCTCTTCCACGTTTGAGGCCTTTTCAAGCACGCGCCGCATGGTCAGGAACAGCGGCAGCCCGTCAAAGGTGCCGTTGGGCGACGGCAGCGTCATTTCACCAATGGTGATGCCTTTGGCATTCATGCCGCTGACGCTGCCGATGCCTCCCGCCCAGCCAATCATCATGAACGGGGTCCCGCCCGCGGGACGCCACACCAGGATCACGGCGTCGTCCTGCGCGTCTGCGCCAATGTTCCAGTCGAGGTTGCGGCCGTGCAGCAGGCGTCCGTCCGTGGTCCACTTGCCCCAAACGGCGAAGTTGGAGCAGCCCGGCGGCGCGTCCGGCTCGTAATGCAGGATCTCCGCTTGCGTCACGCCCAGCCGCACTTCTTCATAAGTGATGTCGTCCACGCCCGCGGCGCGCAGACCATTGACCATCCCTTGCATTTCCTCAACGTATTCCGGCGGGAAGCGCTTTTCCATGCGTTCCGACTGCATCATCACGTATTCCCGCGTGTAGCCTTGGTCCCAGAGTGTCTTTTGCATGTAGCCCTCTTTGATGACGTGATGAATCCGGGGTGCGAGCAAGCGCCCCTGCTGAAATCCCATTTCCGCGGGCGTGCCCTCCATCACGCAGACGAAGTGCTCGCCTACGCGATAGAGTTGACCGGCGCCTTCCGTATCCAGCAAGGCCGACTCCGGCTGGTCAATAATCTGAGGCGTATACCACGCTGCGTCCTGGCCCAAGGCGGCGCCGCACGCGAGAAACGCACATACAGAGCAAAAGAACACATGACGGCAGACATAAGACACGGACATGGGGCAATCCTTCGCGTCTGAGGAACTCGGCTTCCTGGGGGACACACGTGGCAGGCCCCCATTGCCCGTTGGACTTGCAGGAAATGAGCCCGGTTTCGCGCCGTCTGGATGCTTATTGCCGGCCCATCTCCGCAGCGGTTCGCCTATACAGGCGGACAAACTGCGGCAAGGTCAGGGCACGATACACCGGACCGAGACGATGATGGACTTCCTCGATTTCCGACGGGCCGTACGCCCAGCTCAGCGCCATCACGTGAACAAACCCGGGGCGTGACACCGGCGTGTACGCCCGGATATCGTCGGCGAGCCAGGCAATGTTCTCTTCGCGGGTTTTCTCCGCATAATTTGCTGGCCAGCGCGTCATGACATGAGACACCACGGCGCGTTGCGGCCCGAGCCAGTAATTGGCTTGGTCCGCGGACACCCCGTCGTCGCGGCCCATGCCCAGAACCACCAATTCCAGGGTCGGGATAGCCTCCAGAAAGCGCAGCGTGACGGTTTCTTGTTTGCCGCGCTCATACGCGCGCCATGCGTCTGTGTACAATCCGAGTTCCCGGCACCGCATTTGGCGCAGATACCGCCGCGTCATGTCGAGGTAGCCGCACCATGCTTCCGCCGCGTCGTCGGTCCTGCTCATGAAGTCGCGATAGGGATGGCAATAGTCGGCGCCGGAAATGGCCATATAGATGTAGTCGTTCCTCGTAGCTTCCGTGTAGTAATGCATGGCGATACACGGGGCCAGCTCAAGAATGGCCGGTCCCATGCTCCAATTGACCGGAATCGCGCCGCGCCGCGCGTCCTGCCATACCCCCCATTGCCGCGACTGTAGATAACACGGCGCGTCACCCGATTCGACGACGTCATAGCAGACATAGACAGCTCCGGGTTCAAGGTCAGGCGGTTCGCAATTGACACGATCCTGATATTGACGGATAGCGCTGTCGAGGTCTGCCTGCGCGCCGCTCAAGAAGGACAAGTTACTGGACCAGTCACTCACGACCGTGAACTTGCCATATTCGCCAGCCAGCCCCACGCCGGCATACTCCCCCAGTCCGGGGTCAACGCCAGAACCCCAAAAACCGAGCACGGGAATATTCGCCGGCGCCGCTTCGAGCACGGTGCGCAAGAGCGTAATTTCGCCTTCGCGGCCGTCTGGCCCCCCGCCGTGCTCTTCTCCGCTCACCCAAAGATGAAACACGCGATTGCGGACCAGGTAGTCGCGCAGATGATGTGCGCACGCAGTCGGGTGATAGCTTGCGAGCAACTGGTGGTCGAGGCGCGGCCACAGTTCGTCAAAAGCCCAGCGATACGCCTCGACGTTCGTCCTCCAACGGCCTCGCAGGTCAATGGTCTCTTTGCCGGGTGCCGCCAGCGCGCGTGTCTGCTCACACAAGACGACTCCGCCTTCGAGCGACGCCAGCATGGCGGCAACGCTTATCGACGCCGGCACGGACGGGTCGTACAGAATGAGCTTGCCGTAGGCCGGCGCGTGATTCTGAAACAATGCCGCGAGCGTGCATGGGACCGTTTCGCGCACCTGGCCTGAAGCGCGCAATCCGTCCAGCCACATCACATCCCAATCCGCCAACAACAGATACACCGCCGCGCGTTCGCCGCGGTTGACCAGTCCCTGTAGCACCGTTGCGGCCAGTTTTTCATCCGAAGACGCGCCGCGTAAATCCGCGACCTCGACCACATCCGCGGGCGGGGAGCCCATCGGAAACACGCGGGGACCGTCAAGAGAAGCGAACATACCGCATTTGAAAGCGGCTATTGCCGCGATTGCGCCTATCATACCGGCATTGTATATTCCGGTTTCATTACCAGTCACGCCGTCTGAAGACAGTTTCCCGGCCCTGTTGCGCCCGGCCCCTGCCGTTCGTATGCTTGCTGGAAAACCGCCGCGCCGGGCAAGTCCCCATGCAAGTTTCCGATGCGCACAGAGAATCCAAGACGAGGCCGCGGTCCCCAGTCGAGGCGGGCCTGCTGTTCGGCCTTGTCGCGGCGCTGTTTGCAGCGAGTGTCTACCTTCGCGCGGAAGGTCTGGGCCGGTTGCCCGCAGGCATCTCCAGCTGGATGACGACGGGCTCCACGATCTGCGCAAAGAACTGGCACCGGGAAGGCGCATGGAATCTGCGATTCACTCTGTATCGCGATCCGGCCTCAATTGAGCAGGCAGGCGCGCGAACGCCCTATCTCTCGTTCCCGCCCGGCGCGATTGTGCCTCTCTATCTCCTGGGAAGGCTGTTGCATCTGGAGCCCACGCCTGCGTTGGCAATGAGCTACAATCTTCTTTGCCAGTTTCTGATCGCCTGCGCCTTGGGATTCACGGTTCTGCGTGTCCTGCGATTCTCCGGCGTGTCCGGCATTCCTGCCCTGCTGCTTTCCCTCGTCTCTCCCCTGCTTTATTTGTTTTTGCGCAGCCCGTTCTATGAACACCAGATGGGCTACTTCTCCGATCAGGCGGTCATGCTCCCGTTCGCGCTGCTCGTGTACCTGGAGGTCCTGCGCGCCACGGCATCGTCACGCCGCCTCCGTGTCTCGGCGTCGGCGTGCCTTACCATAATCGGGTTTTGGGGGATATTTACGGACTGGTTCTTCGCATTCGTTCTGGCATGTCTTTTCACGCTGCGGCTCCTGCGCGGCGAACTCGGAAGCACCTGGCGCGAACGTCTCTCCCGGTCATTCCTCTTCTGGACGCCCGCGTGCCTGGCCTTGGCGCTGTTTGCATATCAGCTCGCTTATCATGATGGGTTTCCCGCGTTGATGGAACGCTTCATTTACGGGGCGGGCGTCGAACAGGGCGGCAATCCCGACACGCCCGGCCTGAACCCGCGCCGCCTCGAATTGGCGCGCTTCTTCTCGTTCAACCTGGCCAGCCGGTTCTGGAAAGACTTTGTCCCAATGGCCTTCGGCCCGCTTGGCAAACCCTTGCTCCTGGGCGCGACGGTCCTGCTTCTGGTCACCGCACCGGTCTTGTTGGCTTTTCGCATCCTTCGCAAGCCCATCCCGATATGGTTCCAATTGGCGGCGGCAATGACATTTCTCACCGTCGCGCCATGCTTCCTCTACTGTCAGGTGTTCCAGACCCATTGCTCGGTCTTCGTCCATTTCTTCACGACGCTGAAATTTGCGCCTGTCTGCGCCCTTATGCCGCCGCTGCTGGTGTCCGGCGCCGTATTGCCGCTTTATGCACGCTCGTGCCGTATCCGACGCGTCATTGCAGCCATTCTCACCGTGCTCACGCTCGGCGCATCCGCCGGATACCTCGTCTGGATGGGCGACCCACGCGAAGCGGGCATCTACGACTCCATGAGCGCCGATTACGAACGCGTTGGGCGGTTTATCGGCGCCCGAACCGGCTATAACGACATCGCCTTCTCCTTCGGCTACAAGGTCGGTCTGATGGCTCCCCACTATCTCGTCTATTCAATGAAACCGCTCCATTCCGTCACGTCCCTTCAGGACATTCACGATACGGTGCGCAATATTGACGCCCCTTGCACCGTCAACCTCTTTTTCACTGGGGAGGAAGCCTTCCCGCCGGAATCGGGGCTTGCGCTGCTTGCCGAACACGCCTTTGACCGCTATGATGCGGGAGACTTGCACTTGTGCAAAGTGCGCGGGGTCGAGTTTTGGTACGTGTATGAAACGTGGCTGGCGATGCAGTCTGCTCCCAGCCCGTCCGGTTCGGAAAAGTCGGCGCTGATTGACGGGGAGGCGGCATCATGATCACTACCTTGCTCCTGGCGGCGTTTCTCGCGGCGGACGATATCTCCGCGCGCATGGCCGTGCTCGAACAGCACATGGAGCGCCTGCCGGCGATTGTCGTGCCGCAGGAACTCGAATCCCAGAAGCAGGACAAACTGGCGGAAATCGCGGCTTTGCTCGCGGCGGGCGTTACCGAATCCGGCCAGGTCGACGAACTCTACCAGAAGATGGACCTTGTCCGTGCGTGGCTGTGGGAACACGCCGCGGATCGCCCCACGCTGGCCCCTGCCGAATTCGTCGAGACCCCGGCCGCCTGGACGCTGAAGAATGAGACGCTCCTCGTGACTCTTGCCAAGAGCGACCTCGCACTTGCCGTGCAGACACAGCGTAAGACGTGGTCCTTCGCACCCTGCGACGCGCATGACATCCGTCTCGACGGACGCGACATCAGTTTCCTCGACGCCGCGTCGCGGAACGCTGAGATCCTGCGCACGAGCCACAGCATAGGTCTGCTCCTCACGCTGCGCGGTTTCCCAGACAATCCCGGGCAGAGCTTCATCCTCGGCATTCACCTCTCCGGCCAGGAACTCCGCTTCTCGATTACATCTCCGGAGAATACGATGGCCTTCGAGGCCATCGAATGGCCGAAACCCCTGCTGGTGGGCAATGCGCACGAGACGCAGAGCGTCATACCCTGCATGCAGGGCATGCTCGTTCCGGGCGACTGGCCTGAGCACATCGACCGGCGCGACCAGACCAACTCGCGCACGCTGTACATGCCATGGTGGGGCCATGTCGAAGACGGCGCGGGCGTGATCACCATTCTCGAGACCAGCGACGATGGCGGTGTGCATTGCCTGCATCCGGCGGGCGGTCCTACGCGCATCCAGCCGCTGTGGTACTCCAGCCTGCGCCACCTGCGCTATCAGCGCTGGGTCCTCTGCGCATTCGAGGACGAGGCCTCCTACGTCTCGCTCGCGAAACGCTACCGTCGATACGTCCTGGAAACGGGACGGTTCGTGTCCCTCGCGCAGAAACAGGCCCGCACGCCCAACGTCGGCAAGGTCATGGGCCGTCCCGTCGTGCACGTGGGCGCCCTCTACCACTACGTCTGGCAATCCCACTACTACAACAAGGAGCGGCTGGAAGCGAATCACCAGCTCGTCACATTCGAGACGCTTGCACGGCAATTGCGCGACCTCAACGCCAAGGGCGTCGCGGAGGCGTATGTCCACCTCGACGGTTGGGGCTTCTTCGGTTACGACAACGGGCACCCGGACGTATTGCCGCCCGGCGCGGAACAAGGCGGCTGGGACGGGCTTCGACTTTTCGCGGATACCTGCGACGAACTCGGCTGGATTTTCGCCACGCACGACCAATATCGAGATTTCTATTTCAATGCTGCATCCTTTGACCGCAGGCTGGCCCTGGAACATGAGGACGGCGGCTTCGAGGAGCACACCACCTGGTGCGGCGGCCCTCAGACAATCCTCAGCGCGATACACGCGCCCGGATATGTCCGCCACAATCATGACCTTTTCGCCGCGCATGGGGTGAAGGTGCGCGGCGCCTACCTCGACGTATTCTCCATCGTGCCGCTTGAAGAGAGCTATCAGACGGCCCATCCCATGACCCGGACCGAATGCGCCGCTTACCGCAAGCAGTGTTTCGACCTGCTCCACGCGCGCGGATATGTGATGAGTTCCGAGGAGCCGGTCGACCGCTTCGTGCCCGACCTCGACCTCGTGCATCACGGCCCTTATTTCACCTTCGATGATACGGGCCGCATCGGCATCCCGACGCCGCTCTTCAGCCTCGTGTATCATGATTCGATCCTGCTGCCGTGGTCCATGGACGAAGCGGGCGGCTGGGGCATCCCGAAGGGCGACGCGGGCTATCTGCACTGTTTTCTGAACGCGGGCATGCCCTACGTCGGACCGGGCGCCACTGTTGAACAGATTGCGCGCGTGCAGGAGGCCTCCGCGCTGTCCCAGCGCTGCGCCATGCTCGAAATGACGAAACATGAGTTTCTCGACGGCAACCTGCGCAGGCAACGAACGGCTTTTGCCGATGGTACGCAGGTTACCGTGGATTTCGACGCCAAGACCTATGACATCGTGTATCCGTGAGGACAGATGGAAGATCTGCACGCATCCACCGGGAAAGTCAGCGAAATGGCTAACGCCTTTCGTCAGTCCCAGATACTGTTTACAGCGCACGGTTACAATGTCTTTGCAGTCCTGGAGGACGCACGGAGCGCGGAGGAGGTGGCGCGCGCCATAGGGTGCAGCGTGCGCGGCACAACCATGCTGCTCGATGGCCTGACAGCCTTGGAACTGGTCGAGAAGAGCGGCGGCCATTACCGCAACGCGAAAGTCGCGTCCAACTGTCTCGTGCCCGGCAAGCCCGCGTACCAGGGGCCGATCCTGAATCACGTCCGCCGCAGTTGGGATACGTGGTCGCAACTGCCTGAGTCCATCCGCACGGGGACCGGCGTCAAGAAAGGCAGCCACAAGCCCTCCTCGGAGGAATTGCGCGATTTCATCCTCGGCATGAGCAATATCGCCTTTCTCAGCGCGCCGGACCTGCTCGAACACATTGATATCTCGCCGTTCCGGCGCATGCTTGACGTCGGCGGCGGCCCGGGCACGTATACGATTACTTTTCTGAAGGCCAATCCGCACTTGCGCGCCACAATCCTCGATCTGCCGCCCGTCATAGAGATTGCGCGCGAACAAGTCGCCGCCGCGGGTCTCGAGGACCGCGTCGCGTTTGTGCCGGGCGACTGCACATCGGCTGACCCGGGATACGGATATGATTTCGCGCTCGTTTCAAATGTCGTTCACATTCTCAGCGCGGAACAAAACGCGCAACTCGTGCAAAAATGTCACGCAGCACTCGAGCCCGGCGGCACGCTGGTCATCAAGGACTTCTTGACCGATCCGGACCGTTCCGGGCCCGCATTCAGTCTCATTTTTGCGCTGCACATGCTGCTGCACACGGAAGCGGGCGGCACCTACTCGACTGAAGAGGTGCGCCGTTGGACGGATAACGCGGGCTTTCTGCCCGGGGCACTGAAGAGCCTCACGCCCAAGACGCGTCTGTGGGTCGTAAGGAAGCCGCACGAAGAAGGAGACCGATGACATGCATGCAACACGCCGTGATTTCCTGAAAACCGGCATTATCGCGACTGCGGCCGCGTTGGGGACACGTGCTCTTGGCGCGGCCGAGGAACCGCGTTGGCGTGTCGGATTGGGCCTGAACGGGTTCATGTCTTCCGCCCGAGTCTTTCACAAAGCCTATGCGCTCGATGACGTGCTGGATTTCGCGCGCCGCGAACAGTTCGAGGGCGTGGAGCTCGTCGAGGGCTGGCCGAGGGGCGGGTATCCCTCATCGTCGGACGCCCGCGCCATCGCGTCGCTGAAGAGGCCCTATGAGGAACGCGGCCTGCGCATCTATTCGTTCCAGAACGGGGGCGCGGGCGCATACGCGGCCGATCCGGCGGTGCGCAAGGCGTGGCTCGGCACTTTCCGCGATCGCGTGCGTCTTGCCGAAGCGCTCGGTTGCGCATTCATGGGCCATTGGCCGGGCGGCAACCTGGCAGGCAACGCCGACGTCAGCCAGGCGATCGACAACCTCGCGTCGAGCTACCGGGAAGCAGCCAGCATGTGCGCCGACGCGGGCATGCACCTGTCCTTCGAGATCGAGCCGCCGTTCGTCTTCAACACGCTGGAACACCTTCAGCGCATAATCGAGAAGACCGGCCATCCCGCCTGTAAGACCAACTACGACCCGAGCCATTTCGACCTCATGTCCGGCAGTCGCGGCAAACCGGAAGAAATGTTGCGCACTCTCGGTGTGAAGCATATCGGGCACGTCCACCTCACCGACACCGACGGAACCATTTTCGAGGGCACGTCCAAGCATCTTCCGTGCGGAGAGGGACATTGCGACATTGCCGCGTCGCTCAAAACGCTCTGGGATGGCGGCTATCAGGGCTGGATCATGATCGACGCATGGACGACAGAGGATGCCTGCCATGCGTCCCTCAGCGGCAAGAAAGCCGTCGATGCGTTCTTGAAGACCGCCGGCGCGTAAACAAGGAGCAGCCGATTCTCGCGCGCTGTACCGGCGCGGCTACCAGCCGTAGCGCTCGACGCGGGGCATCGGCGCGCCTTCTCGCTGCAGATGCCGCAATTCACGGTAGCTGATCAGTTCGACACCCTGCTCTTGAATGAATGCGAGCGTCTCGGGCTTGCAGAAGAACTCGGTGTCCGCCGTGCGGCGCTCCCAGGAACCCGTCGTGGCTCGCATCTCCTCCGTGTCGCGTCCGCAATGAATGTAGATTTCGCTGACCATGCCGGACGGAAGCGACCGGATGCGCTCTTTCCAATACTCTTCCGTCGCCTCGATGCTCGGCGGGTCGTCCAGATACAGCTTGTCGGGACATAACACGCCGTATTCCTCCGCCATGTCGCGCAGGTAACCGCCCAGCGCCTTGGTCATGATGTCCCGTCCTGCCATCCGGCACGGCAACCGGTAGTCCCGCGCCACGCGCAGGTACACCTCATGGAACTTGGGGTTATATTGCAGCGTGCCCATGTGCGAGTCGATATGCGTCACGTCGATGCCCGCCGCAAGCGCCCTGTCGACCTGTGCGCGGATTTCCCGTTCCGCCTCTTCCGGCTTCGCATGCAGGTAGACCCAGCCCACGTCCCCGTGGAAATAGCCCAATTCATCGGCCAGTCCCGGCACTGCGTCACGGCCCAGCACCGGGCCCCACTTGTACTTGCCCCACTCGCTGGTCAGGGTCAGGTGCACGCCGACGTTCGCTTGCGGATACTCCTTCGCCAGCGACGCCGCCAGCGGGAACCACGGACAGGGGACCATGACCGTCGTCGAGGTCACCGCGCCCGCGCGCAAGGCGTCCATCGTGGCCATCGTCCCGGCCTGGTTCATCCCGAAATCGTCGGCATTTACGATCAACACCCGCGTACCCGCCGGAAAACCAAGCCGTTCGACCAGACTCAGAGGAGTCGTCTGGGCCAAGAGGAGCGGCGAGGCAAGCAGAATGGCCATCGATGGGAGAAAGGCTGCGAGACATGTGATACGCATAGAGGGAATTTCCTTCCTGAAATCCGCACGCATGATTTATGGACTTCCGTACGCCACAACAAGTTTCCGCGAAGGGCGCGCAGACTGGCAGGCTCTACTTCTCCGCAGCCGCCGCGCGATACTCCTCGAACAACTGCGCGATGCCCGCCCCTTCCGGCGTGCCGGCATAAACGGCGACGCGATAGCGCAGCGTCAATGGCTCCCCTTTGGGCAAATCGAGCTTCCCGCCCTCAAGCCAGTACATCGGCGCGGGCGAGAAAAAACCATAGTCACGGGTGAACCATTTGCACGGATACCAGCGGTTTTCCGGGTGCTGAAAGATCGTCATGCCTTCCGTGATTCCGTCCCGCGTTCCGTAATACGCGCACCATGGCGACGCCGCGCCGAACGTGCCTGACTCGTTGCGCAGCCCTTCCGCATTTATGAGCGTGCCGCCAGACGCAACGCTCAGCGCGGGCGCCATGCGTCCCGCGAACAGCGAGTGATTCGATTGCTGGATTTGCACGTCCGACAAGGGCGTCAGCGTAATCTCGAAGTCGATCAGGCGCAGGTCCGTCCGGGGCGCGGTAATGATAATTCGCCGCGTGTCGCGCAGGATCGGCTCCCTGTCCGGCTGTTTCCAGAGACATTCATCCGTGAACATGACGCTTTCGCCAGACGCCGCTTCAATCTTCGGGCCTTGGGACAGGATTTGCCCCGTTTCGTTCGATTCCTGCCAGTAATTGCCCCAGTAACCGGCCCCAAGGACCCTGTCGCAGCCGAAGAACAGAGAATGATGATGCGGATACGGGTCCGACGTTTCGGTTGTCACGGAAGTCCGCGACGCCGGGCCGTTTAAGGGGTAGAAATACGGATACTTCTGGTCCGCCGCGAACTTGTAGCACGCGAAGAGGTGTCCGTCCACATCCACGACGACCTGGCTGCCGTCGGCCGTCGCCTGAAGTGTCTGCGCGAAACCAGCGCCGGAAGGTAACGCTGCAAGAGCGCCCAAGAGCCCCACAATAACGAACTTCATTTCGCTCCCTCCTCGCTCCGCTAGATATCAATGCTCCTGAATTGCGGCAGATGAGCTTGGTTCCGCTTCAGCATCTCACGCACCATCTTCTTGATCTCGGCAAGCGAGAGCACCGCGGCGGTCAACGGGTCATAGACGCAGGCGTAATAAACCAGCGCCGGGTCGCCTGTCAGCGCCGCTTCCACCGCCATCTCTTCCACCGCGATGCTGACATTGTTCAGCGCGGCGCACTGCGGCGGCAGCGGCCCGACGTACATCGGATTCAGCCCCCGCCTGCTCGCCAATACGGGCGCCTCGACGCACGCGTCTTCAGGCAGGTTCGGGATGAGCCCCGTGTTCGGCACGTTGCCGTTGAATTCGAAGGTCTCACCGCCCAGCCGCGCGTTGATGATGTACGCAGCGTACTCATGGCCCCGCTCCAGCGGCATAGGCGCGCCCTGGTCAAACCAATCCTTCACTTCTTTTTTCCACGTCTTCTCGCGGCGCTGATACTCCTTGAGGATATAGGCGTATTCGCCGGGGTTCCAGCCCGTGCCATGCGTGCAATGCTTCTCGATAAGGTCCGGGCGCTTGCGGAACCACCAGTTATACTCGCTGTTGTGCCCGCTGGATTCGGTTACGTAGTAGCCGAGATGCAGGAACATCTCATTGCGGACCTGCTCCTCGTTATATATCTTTTTATTGGTTTCTATCGCTTTGCGGATTAACGGGGCGGCATCCTTGCCCTTCCAGCGGTAATCGATAAACCAGGCTTGGTGGTTGATGCCGCCGCACACATAGGTGACCTCGTCCATAGGCGCGCCGATCCAGTTCGCGAGCATGCCCGCCGTCCCCTGGACGCTGTGGCACAGACCGGAAATCTGCATCTTCGAGACCCGCTGCATGGCGCGGCACAACATCGCCATGGGGTTGGTGTAATTCAGGAAGATGGCATCGGGGCAGCACCGCTCCAGGTCCTTGCAGATGTCGAGCATCGTCGGGATAGTGCGCAGAGCCCGAAACACGCCGCTGGGGCCGCGCGTATCCCCTACGTTAGTGTCCACACCGTATTTCTTGGGGATTTCAATGTCGTAGCGCCATACCCCCACGTCGCCGCAGAGAATGGTGCAACAGGCGGCGTCGGCGCCTTTCAAGGCGGCCTTCCGGTCCAGGGTGGCACTGACTTTCGCGGGATAGCCGCCCCGTTCAATGATGGTCTTGACGGCGCGGTAGGCGAAATCGAGGCGTTCCTCGTCGATATCCATCAAGGCTATATGCGCGTCCGACAGCAGCGGAAAGGTGAGCAGGTCACGGACGAGTCCGCGCGTGAATCCCAGGCTTCCCGCTCCGATGAATGCCACCTTGGCCATAGACGGTCCCTTTCTGCGTCCACTCCTTGTCAACAGTCCCGGAAAGGCGGTGCATTATCCCTCAGGTGCGGAACGCAGTCAACGGCCGCTCCGGCCTCGGGCGCCCGAATCGTGAATAAACCGGCTTTGGGGGCCGTCTGTAAGAGCAACGCAACCTTGGGAGAACATGCAATGAACAGGCGCAGATTTCGATTAGCAGGTATCGCGGTGCTATGTCTTTCTCTGATATTTCTGGGCATGGACGCCTTGGCCGGCCCCCACGGCGGCGCGCGGGCATTCCGCAGCGCCAGCAAGGGCGCGGTTCGGGCCATTCGCGGAACGTCGGGGTTCTCCGGAGCACGCACGCCGTCCCGGTCCGTGGCCGGCCTGCCGCGGAACCTGGGCTCGCGCGGCGGGAACGGAAACGGCCTGCGGACTCCTGGCCTGAACCCGCTGGGGCGGGGCCTTAATAACGCCCTGCGCACGTGGGGCGGCGGCAGTCCTTTCGGCAGTCCTTTCGGCGGGCCATTCGGCGGCGGATATGGCAATCCCTACAGATGGCAGCACGATGCGGCGGAAGAGTATGCGGACGCGTACCGTGACGCGGCGATTGCGAACGCGGTGGTGGGCCTGGCCGGCGTGCTGGTTAACGCGCACGTCCAGCAACAAGCGCTTCGCACGGCCCCGCCCGTCGTGGCCGTGCAACCCGCCGGACAGTACGTGACGCAGCGCACGCTGGTCCGCGAAGGGTATTACGAAAACCGCGAAGTCTGGGTGCCGGAACATCCGGACCCGGTCACGGGCGCGATGATTCTCGGTCACACCGAAATACAGCGTGTCTGGGTCCCGCCGGTGTATCAGGAATCTCAGGTGTACGTGCCGGCACAAACCCAGCCCGTCGTGTACACGACCGGCGGAACATACGCCGCCTGCAGGCCGTAAGCAACTTTAGACTAGGACGCGCCGAATATCCGGTCTGACAATTCGGGAAAGGTTCTGGCCCCGTCGAAGTCAGCGGCCGGGCAGAGATGACGGTGAGGCAAACGCGGGGAGCTGGACGGCAAAAGCGGTCCACTCCTCGCGCGTTTCATTGAGCGACAATTCCCCGTGATGTGCGCGCATGATCTCGCGTGCGAGGCTCAGCCCGAGCCCCAGGCCGTCCACACTGCGGTTGCGGGCGCGGTCGGCGCGATAGAACCGCTCGAAGACCCGCTCGCGCTCGCCCGCGGGTATGCCGGGACCGCTATTCGCAATCGTGAAAGAGACGGTGTCCCCGGCCCTGCGCAGTTGCATCCGCACGACGCCGCCGGGCACGTTGTACTTCACCGCGTTGCCGGTCAGGTTGTGAATGACCTGCTGCAAGAGGTCGCGGTCCGCGTTCACACAGAGCTCTGGTTCGATGGACGCGTCGACCTCCAATCCGGGCGCGAGGATCCGCATATCCTCGCACGCGGCCTCGATCATCTCGCTGAGGTCCACCGGCGCCATCTGCGGCTTGAGCTGGCCCGAGTCGGCCAGCGAAAGCAGCAAGAGCTTTCGGGTGATTGCCTTGAGACGCTGCACTTCGTCGAGCAGGCGGCTGAGCGTCTGTTGTTGCTCCGAGTCGGGAATGGCGGACTGAATGGCTTGCGCAAGTTCGCCCTGGAGGATCGTCAGCGGCGTCTTCAGTTCATGGGCCGCGTCCGCGCTGAACCGCACCGCCTGTTGAAAACTCTTCTCGAGCCGGTCGAGCATGGTGTTGAAGACGCGAATGAGCCTGTCGAACTCGGCGTCTTCCTCAGTAAGAGGGATACGTTGGTCGAGCCCCTTCGCGGTGATCGCGGCGGCGGTTCCCGTGAGCGCCCGAACTGGCCGCAACGCACGCTGCGCAAGCCACCATCCTCCGAGAGCGATAAGCAACAGCCCGGCCGGCGCGGCGAGCAGGAACAGCCTGCCCAGCCGCGCCATCTCAGCGGCCTGAGGCGCGAGATTCAACCCAAGCGCGAGCGTTACTTCCGGGTTGCTCATCACCCCGACACGCCATTCATGGCCACCCTGCCGGAACGTGAAGAATTGCCGCGTCTGCATGGGCATGGGGCGCGGAGACGCAGGCGGAGGCGGCGGGCCCGGCGGCCTCCCCGGCGCATTCGGCTGAAACTCCGGAGGCGGTGGCAGTCCGCCCGGCCCGGGCCTGCCCGGCGCCTGTGGCCTGCGCAATCTTTCGCGGCCAGGCACGCGCGGCCCCCAGCCGTCCGGGTTTTCCAGGAATCCGGCTTCCACGGGCGTGGGAAACGTCTGCGCCGCTAATTCCGGCGGCCAGTTGTCCGACCGGTACAACTCTTCGCCGTCGCGCCCCCTCACAAGCAGGATAAAAGGGTTATCGCGCAAATCGCCGAGCACGAATTCAAGAGATTCCCGGGCGAAGTCCCAGTAGTCCGGCGGAAGCCGCGCAGTCAGATGACGTTCGCCGAGTTCACGAATACTCTGGTCAACCCGGAACAGGCTCGCCCGCTGCGCCACAGTCCACGCCCATAGTCCGAAAGCCAGCAGGACACTTGCCGACAGGAGCGTGGATAGGAGGGCAATGCGTATCCGGAACGAACGCAGACGGGCGGGATAACGCATGTTCATGCTTTCACGAACCGGTAACCGACACCGCGCACGGTCTCGATGCAGTCGGCCACGACCGGCCCGAGTTTCTTACGCAAACGCTGAATGTGCACGTCGATGAGGTTCGTTTCCGTATCGAAGTCGTAACCCCAGACGTGCTCCAACATCTGGGTCCGGGTGAGTACCCGGCCGGGCGAACGCATGAGATACTCGAGCAGGCTGAACTCGCGCGCGGTCAGGCGAATTGCGCTGTCGCCGGCCCGGACCTCGCGTGTGAGCAGGTTCACGGTCAACGGCCCCGACTGCAGGATGCTCGACCGGTCTCCGGAGACGCGCCGCGTCAAAGCATGCAGACGAGCCACCAGTTCTTCCACGTAGAACGGCTTTGTCATATAGTCGTCGGCGCCCAGGTTCAATCCTTCGACTCGTTCCCCCAGTTCCGACCGGGCCGTAAGCAACAGTACGGGCACGTTGTTGGACTGTTTGCGCAGATTCTGAAGAATGCTCAAACCGTCGCGCCCCGGAAGCATAATGTCGAGCACGATCGCGTCGTACTGTTGCGTTTTCGCCAAGGCGTAGGCTTCGTCACCGTTGGCGCTGTGCTCCACCATAATCCCGTGCTCTTCAAGACCTTTCCGGATGAAGCCTGCAATCCGTTTCTCGTCTTCCACGACAAGCACTTTCATGGGATCGAGTATAACATGGCGATGTACCGGCCTTGGATTAAGAATTCTTCATGTTCCCGCAGGCCGTCCCTTCATGGTCACCGGCTAACATCACGACAGACAAGGGACCGAAAAGCCGTTCGGCCCGGAACAAAAGGAGTTGGAAACCATGAACGGAACAAGAGAATGCCGAAGGACCTTTGCGATGTGGACCCTCTGCGCGGCGCTATGCGCCGTGGCGCTCGCTTGGGGTCATCAGGCCGCCTGCGCACAGGAAGATCCCTCCCCGGATATGGCGCAGGCCGCGAGACCCGAACCATCAGACCCACCCGCACCGCCCGCACCGCCTGACCGGCCGGAATCCTGTCACGAGAAGTATTCGCACCCCGCCGGGCGCCCCGGCGAACCTCCCCAGCGCCCGCGCGAAGGCGAACGGGAATTTGGGCCGCCGCCTGTACCGCCGCGCGAAGGCGAACGGGGATTTGGACCGCCGCCTGTGCCGCCCCGCGGCGGGGGTCGCAGTTTTGCATGGGGTGGTCCTGGTTTCGATTCTCCTGACGGCCCCGGCGCTCCTGACATGCCCGGGCCTTATCGAAACCGGCCCACCGAACCACCAGAAGCACGCGAAGAATTCCGCGAACAGCGTGGGCCCTGGGGAAGACCCGGCCTGCCGCCTGGATGGGGCGAACCTCAAGAGGAACGCTTCGGCGGGCCGGAGGACAGGCCTGAGCCGCCGCAACCACCGGACCGCGATGCCCTGTTCAATCAGTTGGACGCCAACGACGATGGGGTAATCTCGCGTGATGAATTCCGCGCGTTGCCCCCGCCGCCGCGTCCGCCGCACCCACAGGAAGCGTGGTCTGACCACCGGGACAGGGGGCCCCGCGCGATGGAACGCG
>JAGMZX010000096.1 GCA_018005585.1 Candidatus Hydrogenedentota bacterium
CGGGGCCCATGGGGCGTACGTCTTAGCCGGCGGGTACGGTCGATTGGCGCCGTGGAGGCGGCTTGGGCACAAACCGTTCGGCGGCGCGAACAAACGCTTGACTGAAACGCACGTTTGAATTACAATACGGATGTGTGATGGTTTTTCAAGGATTGCGGGAATAGGACCTGCGCAAATCTATGGAACGCCCCCTGGATACGAAGGCCGCGCTGCTCGAAGCCGCAGGCGAATTGTTCGCCGAGCTAGGTTTCGAGGGGGCAAGCGTGCGCGCGATCGCGGAGCGCGCGGGGACGAATGTTGCGTCGGTAAATTACCATTTCGGCAGCAAGGAGCGCCTGTATGCCGAGTTGTTGCAGCGGGTGTTGCTGACGATTCGCGGGGCGGATATCGAGGAGTTTCTTCGGCCGCCGGAGCGCATTGCGACGCCGGACGGCGCCGCGTCGGTGGTCCGGGAAGTGGTCCGGGCGCGTTTCGCTTCGTATTTCTCGGATACGCATCCGTCGTGGTACCGGCGTCTGGTGATGCGCAGCCTGATCGAGCCCTCGGCGGTGTTGCAGCGGCTGATGCGCGATGTGTTCGTTCCGGAGCACGCGGCGTTGTCCCGGGTGTTTCGCGGGGTGAATCCCTCGCTGACGGAAGAGGAGATTTCGCTGTTTTCCTTCACGCTGACGGGGCAGATCGCGTTTTTCGGCTTCGCGGAGATCCCGATTCTGGCCATTCTGGGCAGGGATCGGTACGACGGCGCATTTCTGGAAGCGGCGGCGGACCACGTGGCCACTTCCGTGATTGCGGCGCTGGGGTTGAAGTAGCGCGAGGGATTGCGCGGGACGTAATGAAAGCAGGATAAGAGCATGGCAAGAACCACACGAGTGCGCATGGTGCTGGCGGGATGCACGGCGGCCGCGGCGCTGCTGCTGGGCGCGGGCACGTTTCTGTATGCCTCCCGTTATACGAACGCCGCGCCGGGAGACGCGCCGCGCGGCGCGGATGCGCCGGCGACGACGGTGGAGGTGATGCCGCTCGCGCTGCGGGACTTCGAGCGCCGCGTTCAGGTGCAAGGCACGGTCGAGGCGAAGCGGACGGCAGTGGTGTCCGCGAAGATACCCGGTTCTCTGGAGGCGATCTTCGTTGACGAAGGGGACACGGTGTCGGCCGGGCAGACGCACTTGTTTCAGACCGACGCGCTCAAGCTTCAGAAGGCCGTCGAAGTGGCGCAGCAGAACCTCGCAATCGCCCGGTGCGGCAGGCGCGAGAAAGAAGCATACCAGGAGCGGCTGACGGCGGACTTCGAAAAGGCCCGGATCGATTACGAACGGCACCAGTTGCTGTATGAAAGCAATTCGATTGCGGTGGACGTGCTGGAGCAGCAGCAGAGCCGGTACCGGCAGTCGGTGGCGATGTGCAAGCATGCGCAAAGTCTGGTCGACCTGGCGCTCGAGCAGGAACGTCAGGCCGAAGCGGCGCTGGCGATTTCGCAGAAAGACCTGGGCGATACGCTGGTCATAGCGCCGCTCACCGGCAAGGTGACGCACCGGTTCCTCGAACCAGGCGAGATGGCGGGCGCGGGCACGCCGGTGTTGCGGATCGAGGACCCGTCGCTGGTCGAAGTGTCCGCTTTCCTGCCGTCGCAGTATTTCGCGGAGACCGTGCCCGGCGAGACCCAGATGCGGATTCGTGTATACGACATCGAGGTGGGCGATTTCCCGGTGAGTTTCCGCAGCCCGACGATTAACCCGAAACTGCGCACCTTCGAGGTGAAATGCGAGATTCAGGACCCGCCGGAGGGCGTGGTCTCGGGCGCCATGGCCGATATTGCGGTGCTGCTGGGACAGCGCCGGGGCTTTGGCGTCCCGAAGGACGCGGTCCAGATTCGCGGGGACAAGCCCGTGATTTTTGGCGTTGAGGAAGGGGAGGCGCGGATGCTGCCGGTCGAGACGGGCTTCGAGTACGAGGGCATGGTGGAGATTGCGGGCGACGGGCTTCGTGAAGGATTGCCGGTCATCGTTGTAGGCCAGTTTCACGTGCAAGAGGGCCGTCGCGTCGCGGTGCGGCAGGAGACCCCATAATGTCGCTGTTGAGCGCGCCGATTCGACGCCCCGTCGCGGTGGCTTGCGTGGTCATTGGCCTGTCGCTGCTGGGGCTGAACGTCTACCGGAAGATGCCCCTGGAGTTCTTCCCGCGCGTGGACATGCCGTACGTCACGGTGATCACCGTGTATCCGGGCGGCAGCCCCCTGGAGATTGAAACCGACATCGCCAAGCGGATCGAAGACGTGGTGGTCGCCATTGACGGGCTGAAACACGTCTCGTCCGTCTGCATGGACAACGTGTGCCAGACCTTCCTCGAGTTCAACCTGAACGTGGACGTCGACGTTGCGGCCAATGACGTCCGGGAGAAGATCGACCTCATTCTGAACGACCTGCCGTCCGGTTGCGAAAAGCCAAAGATCCTCAAGTTCGACGTGAACGCGCAGCCGATCATCAATCTGGCCCTGAAGGGCCGCGCTACGCTGGAGGAATTGCGCGACTACGCGGCCAACACGCTCAAGGACCGCCTGACCGTGATCTCCGGCGTCGCGGAAGTGCAGGTCATCGGCGGGGCGGAACGCGAGGTGCAGGTCCTTCTGGACCGGGACAAGCTGGCGGCGCGCGGCCTGAGCAGCATGCAGATCGTCGAGGCAATCCAGAAAGGCATTCGTACCGTTCCTTCGGGCCGCGTGCGCGAGGACGGCATCGAATACACGGTTAAATTCGACGCCGAATATCAGAACGTGGATGAGATCGGCGACCTCGAACTCGTCAGCGAGGACGGGTCGCGCTGCTACCTGAAAGATGTTGCGACGGTGCGGATGACCACGGCGGAACTGCGCCAGGCCTCCTATATCGACGGCGTGCCGTGCATCGGCATTCGCGTTGTGAAGAAGGCTGACGCCAATGCGGTCCAGGTCGTCGATGCCGTGCGCGCGGCGGTGGCCCGGCTCAATACCATGCTGCCCGGCGACATGGAACTCGAATGGATTTCGGACGACGCAAAAATGATCCAGGCGTCGGTCGACAGCGCCGTCGAGAATATCGTGCAGGGCATCCTGCTGACAGCGCTGATCCTGTTCCTGTTCCTGTACAACCTCCGCACGACCATCATCGTCGCCGTGAGCATGCCGGTCACTATTCTCGTGGGCGTGTTCTGCCTGACCTACTGGGACTACAGCCTGAACTTCTCGACCTTGATGGCGGCCGGCCTGTCAGTTGGCATTCTGGTAACGAATTCGATCGTGGTCCTGGAAAGCATTGTGACGCACTTCAACCGCAGCGGCAATCCGAAGGAAGCCTCGATACAAGGGGCGTCGGGCATCGCGGTCGCGGTGGTCGCCAGCGCGGGCACCAATCTCGTCGTGCTCTTCCCCGTGGCGGCGATGAAATCGCAGATCGGCATGTTTCTCGCACCGTTTGCGGTCGTCATGATCCTCATGACTGCCGCATCGCTGTTCGTTTCGTTCACGTTGACGCCCCTCTTGTCGGCCGTGCTCTTGAAACCGGCCCCGGCGGACCGGAAAGGTCTGCTCCGGCGTGTGGAGGCCGTGTGGAACCGGGGCTTTGACCGCTTCTCATCCTGGTTTGGGGTAATGCTCGACTTTTTTGAGCGGCGGCGCTGGGCCGCCGTGCTAGTGCTCGTGCTGGCGCTCGCGGCGTTTCTGCATGCAATGTGGCTCACGCCCTCTCTCGGTTTTGACTTCTTCCCCGAGGAGGACGGGGGCGAGATTGTGGTCAAACTCGAATTCCCAACGCACTACGACCTCGACCGGACCATTGGCCGGGTGAAGGATGCCGAACGGTTGCTGTCCGACTTGCCGGAAGTCCAGAAGGTCTTCACCACGGTGGGCAAAGCCGAGGGCATCTTTGGGCGCTCCTCTGAAGGTGTTTACCTCGGCCAATTGCTGATGGTCGTTTCCGACAAGACGGACCGGGACATCTCGATCAACGAGATTATGGACAACGTGCGCGCGCGCCTTGCGAGCTTTCCGGATTGCCTCCTGTCTGTATCGCAACCCACGGCGATAGGGGGAACATCTTCGGAAGTGGAATTGGAGATCGCGGGCGAAAGCCTGGACGTGCTTGATGCCCTCGCTCTGAAATCATTGACGCTGGTGAACGGCATCCCCGGCTTCGCCGACCCCGACACAACGGTCCGTCCGGGCAAGCCGGAGTTACGGGTACGCCCGAACCGGGCCGTCCTTTCGGACCTGGACATCCCCGCGACAGGCGTCGGCTTGACCTTGCGCGCGAACTTGGAGGGTATCGATGCGGGCGTGTACAAGCAGGGCGACCGCAACTATGACATCGTCGTGAAGATGCAGGAACAGGAAGGCAAGGATCAGGTCGAACAGTTCTTGTTTCCCGGGCCGCCAGGCCGTCCATTGCTGCTGACAAGCCTGGCAAGCGTCGAGGAGACGCGGGCGCCCATCCGGATCACGCGCAAAGACAAGGAGCGCATTTCGAAGCTCTTTTCGAACCTCGAAGGATGGAAGCCCTTGGGCAACGCGGTCATGGAATTGTCCGCCGCTCTCGGCGAAAAAGGCGAATTCCCCCCCGGATATCGCTACCGGTTTTCCGGCCTCTACGAGATCATGCAGGAGGCCAACATGGAGTTTATCAGCGCGTTCGTGATTGCCTTCATTCTGGTGTACCTGACCTTGGCCGCATTGCTGGAGTCGTTCAAGCAGCCGTTCATCATCCTGCTGACGGTGCCGCTGGGCTTCATCGGGGTAATCTGGGCGCTCTATCTCACCGGCAATTCCGTATCGATGGCGGTTTCCCTTGGCGCCGTCATGTTGATCGGCATCGTTGTCAACAACGCCATCCTGATCATTGATGAGGCCAATGCGCAGGTGGCCCAGGGGATACCCCGCCATCAGGCCATGGAACGCGCCGCGGCCAGCCGGCTGCGCCCCATTGTCATGATCACCCTGGCGGCCGTGCTGGGCATGCTGCCGCTGGCCGTCGACAGCAGCCTCGGCAGCGAACCGCGCGTCCCGCTGGGCATCGCCTCGATTGGCGGCATCCTGATCAGCGCGGTTCTGACGCTGGTCGTTATTCCGGTGGTCTACAATCTGTTCACGCGGCGCAGCAAGTGACCTGCTCCCATCTTGCGCATGGAATTGCGGCGGGATAACGATGTGACCCGCGCACGGGCCGGTCTTGGGTTCCGGCGGCGCCGTTCTTGCGTATTCCCGCCCCGGCCCGCATAATCCCGTGCATGTTCTCCGCATTGTTGTTCAGCCTGCTGGCGGCGGCCTCGACCGAAGTGTGGACGACGCCCACACTGAGCCCGCCCTGGGACGCGGACCGCGGGGGCGTCGACGTGTCGCAGGAGGCGCGGCTCTATGCCGCACAGGGCGAATTCGAGTCCTTCCTGCTCTTCGTCCGTGCGGGCCGCAAGGGCGTTAAGGGCCTCGCTCTTGAATGCGAAGCCGGGAGCGCGCTGCCGCCACCCACGTTCTATGAAGCCGGTCCGGCATATGCGCTGAAACCCTCGTCCCGCATGATTGCGCCGGGCGCCGCATGGCCGGACGCGTTGGCGCCGGTTGCGCCGCGCGACCTGGCGTCGGCCGAAACGGCGGTCTTCTGGGTCTGCTTCGAGGTTCCGCGCGGCGCGCGCCCCGGCGTCCACGAGACCACTGTGCGTGTCATGAGCGGGAAACGGCGGGTCCGAACGGTGCCGGTCCGGGTCGAGGTCTTCGCTTTTGCACTGCCCGAAGTGCCGAGCCTGCGGGTTTATGCAACGCTCGACCGCGGCGCGATGCGGCGCATCTACGGTCTCGACGAAATCGACCTGGAAGGCTGGAAGCCCGTCTATGACGCCCTCGCGCCGTTACGCATCTCCTATTCCGTCTGGGATGGCAGCGCCGAACTCGTTCGCATAGACGCAACGGGGCGCGCGGAAACGGGCGCCTGGAAAGAACACCTTGCCTACGCGGTGAATGCGGCGCGCATGGCCGCCATCGACGCCGGCGCGAGCGGCCGCCTCGCCCTGCTCGTCCCGCCGCCTCCGCCCGGCGAGCCGCAGGATCCCCTGCAATTCCTGCTGCATGATATGGGCAATTGGCTGGCGGAGCGGGGCTGGCTGGAGCGTGCATTCATAGAGACCGTCATTCCGGCGCAACGGGACCAGTGGCCCGGCGCACTGGCCACGTTGCACCGCATCTGGCGTGCCGATAAGCGGTTCAATCGGCTCATCGCCACGCCGCTGCACCCGCATTGGGAACGGTACGCCGAAATCTGGACCGCGCCGTATCTGGCTTATGAGCCGGAGTACGCGCAGCGGTTGCGCACGGGCGTTTCGCTCGTTGAGGGGCCGGCGCCGCAGGTCCGCGCGCGCGCCTCGTCCTGCGGCGCATCCGCCGAAGGCGCGCCCACGCTGGCCCAGGATGCGTGCGATGGTTCGCTCGTGAGCGCGTGGCGGCCGGAACGCGCCGCAGGCAGCCGGGACACCGCATGGATTGAATTCGGGTTCGAAGCGCCGCTGCCCCTGCGTTCGCTGCGGGTTGTCTGGGCGGCGGAGCGCGCGCCCGAGGGTCTCGCGGTCGAGACTTCCTACAACGGAAATGCCTATGCCCCGTCCACGGCGGCGTGGCAGCATCGAAGCCTGTGGGGAACCTGTCCCCGCGTGGAATCCATGGCGTCTCTTGCCTATGAGAAAGAGGTGCTGGGCGCGCGGGTGGCGTTTCGTTGCGACGGAAACGCCCCGCCCGCTATCGCGGAGGTTAGCTTCAACCCCACGGAAGGCCAGGACACACGGCCCCCGGACGCGCCGCGGGTCGCAACTTGGCTGCAAATCCGAAACGATGCCTTTCCTTCGCTGGCGTTGGATGCACACCCGGCCGAGGCGCGCCTCGTTGCATGGGTCTGTCACAGCCGCGGACTCGAGGGATGTCATGCGGGGCACCTGAATCACTGGCCCGGCGAATGGCTGCCGGGCATGCCTGTGATTCGCATGGACGAGGCAGCCCGGCAGATGCTGGTCTATCCCGGGGCCGCGGGTTGTACGCCTTCGGCGCGAGCCATGCGCCTGCGCGACGGCATCGAAGACTTCGAATATATGAAGGCCTTGGAGGATGCCGTCCTTCAGGGCCGGGCCTCGGTCGAGGAAGCGCGCCGCGTCCTGCCGCCCATCCTTTTCGGGCCTCAACCGATGCCCGAGGAACTGACCGAACTGACAAGACGCATGATGGAGATTCGCGTTGCCGTCGGCCGCGCGCTCAGCGCCTTGCCGGGCAGAGAGAACTGACGGGCTCTTTACGCGCGGGCCTTCTCCCCCAAGAGCGCCGCCAGGAGTTCGCGCAATTCGTGCGCGGGATGAATCTTGGGGAAACAGCATGAGGCGCCGGCGCTTTCCAGCTTGCGCGCGTCCACTGCGTCGCTCGCCAGCAACACGAGGGGCAGGGCGGCCGGCAGTTCCGGGTCGCTGCGAATCATGGCGCAGAGTTCGAGCCCGTCAAACACGGGCAGGTTCGGGTCGATGAACATCAGGTCCGCGTCGCAGGCCATGCCGTATGCGTCCTGCCCGTCGAGCGCTTCCGCGACGTCATGGCCCTCCGCCGTCAACTCGGCGGACAGTATGGCAACACTCGGACCATCCGTGCTGGCAATAACAATTCGAGCCACGAAACCAGCCTCCAATGAACGCGCCTGTCTGGAAACATGATTGCACAGTCCTGCCGCATCCCACAAGACGCCCGGCAAGACTTCAAGTTATCCCAATACGTGATTCGCACCTCTTGCAAGAGCGAGGCATGCCCCGCGCCTGCGAAACGCAGGCGAAGTCGCCCCCCGTTTCAACGGCGTCTTCGCAAGAAATGCGCGATTTCTATTGTCATACCGTTCTTGGAACAGCCTCTACCCAAACCTGGGCAGACATCTGCCGCCCCGGAGACCCACAGCGGATACTTCTCGAACCGGTTTTGACAGCGACGCCCAAGTTCTGGTAAAGTCCTGTTGGCAAGGGGGAGAAATGGTCTTGGCATTCCAATCGGGCAGGCGTGTAAAGTGTATTTCAAGGCGTAGAAGCTCTATTCCATCCGGCCTGATGCCAAAACCGGAGGCGAAAGGAGGGATGCTCTTCGACCGGACGTGATGCTGCCTCCAGGCATCGAGCGGACGCGATGTGGCCCTATAGGTAACAGGACACGGCGCGCATCCCCGCGGAGTCGCGGGTGAATGTTGCGTCAGCGCGCCCGGAAACATCCGGGCGCCGCAACAATGAGGAGAATCGCGTCATGCATTTTCTGAGACCATTAATCATAGCCACGCTGGCGGTGTGCATGGGCATCGGCGCCTTCGCAGAACTGCAGAACGTTGCGGTCGGCGGCTCGCTGCGCATCCGCGGCAATATGTACGAATCCGATGACTGGGCGCCCTTCGACGTCTCGTCGGTGGAACAGCGCACGCGTCTCAGCGTGAAGGCCGATTTCACGGACAACGTCAGCGCCTTTCTCGAACTAGACAGTTACGACGTCTGGGGCGAGGACTTCCGGTCCAACTACATCACGGGCGTCGACGGCCGCGCCGCGAGCGGCGACGACGTCGAGTTTTATCAGTCTTACATCGAGGTCAACCAGATGTGGGATACGCCGCTGATGCTGCGCGTTGGCCGTCAGGAGTTGTCCTTTGGCAGCGAGTGGCTGATGGGCACGAACGACACGGCCGCGTTCTTCCCCGGCCTGTCCTACGACGCTATCCTGCTGAATTACGGGACCGACATGGTCAGCATCAACGCCTTCTGGGGCAAGCTTGCCGAGACGTTCGGCGATTTCGGCAATGACGACGTCGACCTGTACGGCCTCTACGGCAGCTACCTCGGCCTCGAGGACGTGGTTATCGATGCGTACTGGCTGTTTGTCCGGGATGACGAATCGGGCGCGTTCTCGCCCGCATTCCCAGACATCGGCCTGCATACCGTCGGCCTCCGCGGCGCCGGTGAAATCGGCGCGTTTGACTTCGAAGCGGAATTGGCCTACCAGTTCGGCGAGGCGGACCTGCCGGATTTCCTGTGGTGGGACAATGACTTCGATTACGACGCGTTCGGCGGCAACCTGGAACTTGGCTACACCTTCGACGCCAGCTGGCAGCCGCGCATCTACATCGGCATGGCCTACCTCGAAGGCGCCGAGGACAACGACGGCATCCTCGGCTGGGATCTTGAAGAGGACCTCAGTTTCAACCGCCTGTTCTCGAACTGGGAGTATTCCGAGTTCCTCGAGAACACCGACCTCTCCAATGCCATCGTCTACCGCGCCGGAATCGGCGTCCAGCCATCCGAGAGCCTCAGTCTCCTGCTCGCATTGAGCTACTTCCAGGCGGACGTGGCGGAAGACTACGGCATGTGGTTCTGGGAATGGACGGCGGATGACGACCTGGGGCTGGAAGCGGGACTCTACGCCGACTATCAGTACAGCGAAGACCTCGTCTTCCGCGCCGGTTATGCGCATCTGTTCGTGGACGACGGTATCGAAGACGGGAACTGGGTCAACCTGAACGGCCTGGCGCAGCTCGCCGCCCCGGACGATGATGACCTGGACTACGTGTTCGTCGAGACGGAAATCAGCTTCTGATTCTGACTGCACTATGTGGTGCGGCCGAATGCGGATTGCCGTAATGCCCCCGCGGGTTGTCCGCGGGGGCATTGTGCCTCATATGAGGCCGGACGCACCACAATATCTTGTGGTCCCGGTCCCGGCACAGCAAACAAATTGATGGCGAACGCAATCTTGACAAGGGGTGGTGCATCTGCTAGACTACCGCGCGTCAAGGGGAATGCTCGGGCATTCCTGAGTGTGTTTTTCCCTGTGTAGACTGTTGCTGGAAGGAGCTGTTGTGCATCCGGCCCGGCGCATAAACTGGACAGGAAAGGAGGGATGAGCATTTAGCGAGCGTAAGGCTTGCTCCGTGTGCGTCGGCGAGCGAGGGATGTAGACCTATATACAGTGCGTGGCGCGCATGACCGTCGTTATGTGGGACGGTCAGTGGAATGCGCGCCGCGGAGTGACTGCCGCAAGGCAGAAGGTATAAGCGAAGGAGATTTTCTATCATGCGTTCTTTGTTAAAGGTAACGGTTTTCGCGGCGCTTCTGGTGTGCATGAGCGTCGGCACGTATGCCGAACTGCAGAATGTGGCAGTCGGCGGCAACGTCCGCATTCGCGGCGATGTGTTCGAAGCTGACGATTGGGACGCGATCGACACGGCGTTCGTCGAACAGCGCACGCGCCTGAGCGTGAAGGCTGATTTCACGGACAACGTGAGCGCGTTGATCGAGCTCGACAGCTACGACATCTGGGGCGAAGACTTCCGCTCTGTTTACATCACCGGCGTTGACGGCCGCGCCGCCAGCGGCGATGACGTGGAAGTCTACCAGTCGTACATCGAAGCGAGCGAGATGTGGGACACCCCGCTGATGCTGCGCGTCGGCCGCCAGGAACTGCAGTTCGGAAGCGAATGGCTGCTCGGCAACAACGACACGAGCGCCCTGTTCCGCGGCTTGTCGTATGACGCCGTCTTGCTAAACTACGGGACGGACATGGTCAGCCTCAACGCCTTCTGGGGCAAGCTGAACGAAACCTTCTCGGATTTCGGCAATGACGACGTCGACCTGTACGGCATCTATGGCAGCTACCTCGGCCTCGAGGACGTGGTCATTGACGCGTACTGGCTGTTCATCCGCGACGACGAGTCGCTGACGGCCGCCGACATCGACCTGCACACCATTGGCCTCCGCGGAGCTGGTGAAATCGGTGCATTTGACTTCGAAGCCGAATTGGCGTACCAGTTTGGCGAGTGGGAGTTGCCCGGCATTCTGTGGTGGGACGACGACGCGGACATCGACGCGTTCGGCGGCAACCTGGAACTGGGTTACACCTTCGACATGAGCTGGCAGCCCCGCGTGTATTTGGGCATGGCCTACCTCCAGGGCGGCGAAGAAGATGACGGCTGGCTCTGGTGGGATGACGAGGACGAAATCGGTTTCAACCGTCTGTTCTCCGATTGGGAGTACACCGAAATCCTGGACAACACGGTTGCGGCTGACCTGTCCAACGTGATCATCTATCGCGCCGGCCTGAGCGTGCAGCCGACCGAGAGCCTGGACCTGGCCCTCGCGCTCACCTATCTCGAAGTGGATGAGGCGCTCGAAGGCGGCTGGTGGTTCTGGTCTTGGGAAGCCGACGAAGACCTGGGTCTGGAAGTCGGGCTCTATGCCGACTATCAGTACAGTGAAGACCTGGTCTTCCGCGCCGGTTGGGCGCACCTCTTCGCCGATGACGGCCTGGAAGAGGGCAACCTGGTCGGCCTGAATGGTCTGGCCCCGGTCGTTGCTGACGATGATGAAGACGTTGATTATCTGTTCCTGGAAACGGAAATCAGCTTCTAATTCTCTGAAGCGCGAAATCTGATCTGTAACAGCGCCCCCGCGGGCAACCGTGGGGGCCTGTTCTTTCAGGGGTCCGCTTGCAGCATCGCCCAGACCGCGGTCCGGCCTGACCTCTCATGAGACACGCAACGGCGGACCAGCGTTGATCCGCACAAAATCCGGGTTGACAGGAACTTATGGGACATGCGCGGGCGATGCGTCTCGCGTCTGGCAGCAATGTGCGTGCAGCGCGGCGCGCCGGCTCATATGCGTGCAGGTTTTCGATCCGTGCCCGGCGTATGCCATATTAGCCGGGAGAAGAACGAGACGAGACATGCCCGGATCACGACCCGAACTCTGCCAAGACGCTTCGCGCATGGGAAGGACTGGATGCGCCCGAAAGGCGTCCGCGCGCCGCGCCTTGTTTTCCCCTGAGATGCCGGTGCATGTTCTTTCTTTGGGGCGCTTGGGGCCGTTTCATACGTTCCGGCGTCCAACGCCACAAAAGGCCGCACGCTCGTGAGCCGCCTTGCGCACATAGCCGCGGTCTTCTGCGAACTGGCCGCGCTGGTCCTGCTCGGTGTCGCGATGGGCGCAGGCCGGCTCGACCAGGGCTGGTCTTTCCACGGCCCGGTATTCGGGGCGCTGTTGCTGCTGGCGATGCTCACCGGGACGGTGTTGCCAAGGCAAATGCTGCGTTCGGCGTGTGTACACGGCCTGCTTGTGCTGGGCGCGGTGCTGTTCACGCTTCCGTTCGCATGGCTGCTCGTCACCAGTTTCAAATATCCCGAGGAAGTTGCCGCCTATCCGCCGCGCTGGGTTCCCGCCGTGCCAGGCGCCACGACCCGTTCGCCTTTCGTGAACGCCGAACTGTTCGACGATTGGCGCGTCCCCGACGCGCTTGCCCCGGAACGCTGGGAAACGCTCCGCCCCCGCGCCGAGGCGGTCCTTTGGGAGGCGGGCAGGGCACTGCTCGGGCCGGACCGGGTCCGGGGACTCGCGGACCGTGAGTTACGGCCCGTGTTGACGCGGGCGCTCTGGCAGGCAACCTCCTTGAGCGTTCCTCTCGACATCTGGGAAAAGGCGGATACGGTCATCCTCGGGGCCTTGCGCGCGCGCGTCGACAGCGAGCGCATGGAGCAGGTCTGGAACCTGGTCTTCCGGTGTGTAGCTTTACGCGCGCCGTCTTTCGCGGATATCGAACGCCGCGAATATCCCCTGGACGCCACGCGCCCCTTCGAGGCGTACGCGACCCCCATCGGCGCCGCGCGGCTCGCGGCCCGGCCCGTGTCTCTCCTGCCGGATGCCGCGCCGTTCCTCCTGTTGGAATACGACATGTCCACGGAACCGGAGGCCGGGTTCCGTGCGGAACTGCCGCTCCCCATGCCGCCGGAACAACTGCTGAGCGTCACGGTGCCCTTGCGCCAGGACCGGAGCTGGCACCGGCTGCGGGTGGAACTGGAACTCGGCGGACGACGCTACGTTTCGGACGCCCGGCTGTATCTCGGCCTGTACCGCTGGCAGGAGCTTTCGTTCAAGATTGCCGAACGGGACGCGCGCGACGAACGCGATGTCGGCATCTGGCCGCTCGCCGCCGCCCGCGATCAGCAGAACGCCTTCAACGAGCCGGGCCGATGCCGCCTGACCGTGCGCCTGCACCGCGCGTCGGCGTTCGCCGCGCTCTGGAACAAGTACACGCAGAACTACCGCGACGCGTGGGTGGCCGGCAAGCATTGGGACAGCTACATCTTCAACAGCGGGTATCTGGTTGGGTTCAACGTGCTGGGCCAGATAATCGCGTGCTCGCTCGTCGCTTACGCGTTCGCGCGGCTGCGGTGGCCGGGACGCGACGCTCTCTTCTTCATCATGCTCGCGACGATGATGCTGCCGCCACAGGTGACCATGATCCCCGTCTTCCTCGTGTTCAAGGAATTGGGCTGGTACAACACGCTGAAACCCCTCTGGGCGCCCGCATTCACGGGCGCGGCGTTCTTCATCTTTCTGCTGCGTCAGTTCATGATGGGCATCCCGCGCGACCTCGAGGATGCCGCGCGGATCGACGGTTGCGGCTTCTACGAGACCTATGGCCGCATCATCCTGCCGCTCGTGAAACCCGCGCTCGCGGCAGTCGGCATCTTCACGTTCATGAACACGTGGAACGATTTCATGGGGCCGCTCATCTACGTCAGCGATCAGCGCCTCTATCCGCTGGCGCTGGGCCTTTTCGATTTCCGCCAGGAGCACGGCGCGGAATTCGGCATGCTCATGGCAGCATCCACGTTGATGATCCTGCCCGTTGTGATACTCTTCTTTTTCGCGCAGCGCTATTTCATTCAGGGGGTCACCCTGACGGGCATGAAAAACTGAGGATATTCGCATGCACAGAGTGCGCATCGGATTTGTCGGCGTGGGCGCGATGGGGCAGTGCGCCCATCTGAGGAATTACGTCACGCTACCGGATTGCGAAGTTTCGGCTATCGCCGAACTGCGGCCCGAACTCGCGCGGAAGGTGGCGGCGAAGTACGGCGTGCCGCGCGTCTATCGCGATCACCGCGCCCTGCTCGCGGCGGAGAAACTGGACGGCATCGTCGCGTCGCAGCCGTTCACGCGGCATGGCGCGCTTGTGCCGGAACTCCTGGAAGCGGGCGTGCCCATCTTCACGGAAAAGCCGCTCGCGGCTTCGGTGGAAACCGGACAGCGCCTCCTGCGCGCGGTCGAACAGAGCGGCACATGGCTCATGGCCGGCTACCACAAACGCAGCGATCCCGCCACGATGTACGCGAAGTCCGAGATCGACCGCTTGAAACAGTCGGCTGAACTCGGCCGCATCCGGTACGTGCGCATCCTCATGCCCGCGGGCGACTGGATCGCGTCCGGGTTCACAGACCTGGTCCAATCGGACGAACCCATGCCGCCGCTGGAATGCGAGCCGCCTGCGTCCGATATGGATGCCGCCACATACGACGAGTACGTGAGCTTCGTGAACTACTACATCCATCAGGTGAACCTGATTCGGCATCTCCTGGGTGAACCGTATCATCTGAGGTATGCGGACAAGAGCGGGGTCCTGCTCGTCGCCGAAAGCGAGAGCGGCGTTGCCGGAACCATCGAGATGTCGCCCTACAAGACCACTGTCGATTGGCAGGAAGAGGCCCTCGTAGCGTTCGATCACGGTTACGTCAAGTTGTCGCTGCCTGCGCCGCTCGCCGCGAATCGGCCGGGCCGCGTCGAAATCCTGCGCGACCCCGGCAAGGGCGCCCGGCCGGAAACCGTGTCGCCGTCCCTGCCCTGGGTCCACGCGATGCGCCAGCAGGCGATGCACTTCTTGGCGGCCATCCGCGGCGAGACGCGGCCGCCGTGCGATGCGCGCGAGGCGCTGGATGATTTGCTTGTCGCGCGCGAGTATATTCGCCTGCGCTTCGAGAAATAGCATGAGAGACATCGCGGACAAGGTAGCGCTGGTCACGGGCGCGGGCAGCGGCATCGGCAAGGCCACGGCCGTCGCGCTTGCCCGCGAAGGCGCGCGACTCGTGTTGTGTGACGTGAACGAAGCGGCGGTGCGCGAAACCGCTTCGGAGGTCACGGCGATCTCGACCTGCCTCGCGGCGCGGCGCGTGGATGTATCGAAGGCGGATGAGGTGGAAGCCTTCGCGAACGAGGTCCACGCGCTCGCGCCTGCTGTCGACATTCTCGTGAACAACGCGGGCGTGCATCTTGTCGGGGGCATTCTCGACCTCTCCCTCGAAGACTGGAAATGGGTGCTCGGCGTGAACCTGTGGGGGGTGATCCGTTGCAGCCACTGCTTCGTGCGCAAGATGGCAGAACGCGGCGCGGGCGGGCACGTCGTGAACGTGTCGTCCATGCACGGTTTCTGGGCCGCGCCGCACGTCATCGGCTACCTGACCGGCAAGTTCGGCATCTACGGCTTCTCGGAAGCGCTCCGGGCTGACTTGCGGCCTTACGGCATCGGCGTTTCCACCGTATGCCCCGGCATGATCCGCACGCGCTTGCTCGAGAACATGCGATACAAGGCCGGACCGGACACCGCCGCCGCGCGCGATCATGTCGAGGAAATCTATCGCCGCCGCGATTACGGGCCCGAGAAGGTGGCGCGCGCCATCGTCCGCGCGATTCGCCGGAACCGGCGCCGCGTGTTCGTCTCGCCGGAATCGTGGCTGATGTACCGCATCGTCCGCCTCTCTCCCGAACTGGGCGCAATCATCGCCCGTGCGGCCGTCCGGCGCATGTTTCCCGGGGCTGGAACGAACAATCCGCGGAGAAAAGAGTGATAATGACGAAGACAAAGCGTTGCCTTATCCCTGTGTGCGCCGCGTGGCTCCTCATCTTTGCCGTTTCGCCGCCCGGATTTGCGCTCGAGCAGTGGCCTGTGTTGCTGGATTCGGTCAAGAACGACGCGGATATGCAGCCCTATGCCGCAGTACTCATCGAAAAGGCCCGCGAAGCTGCCGCCTTGCCGATCATCAAGCGTCCGAAGACACTTGCCGAGGTGGGACAGAACCGCACGTGGCTCGACGGACGCAGCAACGCGCTTGAAGATGAAATCCGCGAGACGTTTGCGCTCGCGATGGCCGATTTCGCGGCCTGCAGCGCGCTCGCGCAGGAATTGCCGGTGCTCGCGGCGGCCTATCGCCTTACGGGCGAAAAAACGCTCCTTGGTCACATAGTTGCGCAATTGGAGGAAATGACCGCGTGGTCGCCGTTGCAGCGGCCCGGCTGGACCCTCTATGCGCCGGGGCATCGCCTTCCGCCGGACGGCAAGGACGGCAACTGGCTCGCGACCGGCTGCGGCGTGCGCGCGATTGCGGACACGCTCGCCCTATTGCCGGAAGACGCGCTCGACGCCGGGCTCCTCGCGCGCATCCACGCGTTGCTCGAAATGGAAATCGCGGGCGTTGCCGACGATTGGCAACAGAAGCGCCCGTGGTTCGTGCGCTCGGACAATCCGGTAACGAACCAGTGGGTATTGCCGACGGAAGGGCTTGTGCGCGCCTGTCTCGTGTTGGGTGTGGATGCTCACCGCGACGCCTACGAACTGGGCGTGCGCAACCTGCTGCGTGCGCTCGACGCGCACGGCGCACGCGGCGAATTCGAGGAAGGCTTCGGCTACGCGGGGTTTACCGTCACGTCGCTTGCGCACACGGCCTTTGCCATGGCCGTCGCGGGCGACCGCCGCGCCATCGACCACCCGTTCCTGAAACACTTCCCCACGTGGTATGTCCATCATCTGCAACCCGGCAAGATGGTCATCAACTGCTTCGACGCGGGCGGCGCCTATGACAAGGCGGCGGACATGCGCCCGCTCCTGTCGCTGCTCGCGGTCTGCACCGGCGACCCCGTGTGCCTCTGGGGCCTCGACCGGGTTGGCGGGCCGTCGGATGACCTGCCGGGCCTTGCCGCGCGCGGAATACCCGCGGACGCGCCGCGCGTCGCGCCGCCGCTCTTCGCGCAGTACGAACGCGCCGCTCGCGTGAACTGGCGCGGCAGTTGGCAGGACGACGCGACGGGCGTCTGGGTGCGCGGCGGCCATCCCCTGGACCAGCACGACCACCAGGACCGCGGCCACGTGAACTTCATTCTTCGCGGGCAGCCGGTGCTCATCGAGGCGGGCACGCCCGCGTACCACCATCCGCTCATGATGACGCACTATGCGACCGGCGCCGGGCACAACGTCCTGCAAATCGGGACCGACGCGCCCGAACGCGGGGGCGACGCGGGCGAATACGTCTGGTTCCCCGGCTGGCAGAAGCGCGGCGGCGCCGCGCCGGTCACCGTGAACCGGCTCGACGGCGAGGGCGGCGATGTGACTGTGGACGGGACCGCCTGCTACGACGGACTGACGCAATGGTCGCGCACCGTGGCCTGGACCGCGGACCAGTTGCGCGTCACGGACCACGTTCGGCTTGCGGAAAACGCGCCCGGCATCATTCTCTTCCGCTGGCACCTTGGCACGGAATCGCCCGTGAACCTCGCCGGCGAAGGCACATCGTGGAGTGCGGACTGGCCGGGCGCGCGCATCACCCTTGAAGCCGACACGCCCTTGACCGCAACGCAAAGCCTCAAGCCGGACCACACCCTCGCGGGCCACACCGGCGAAGACGCGCCGACGAACGTCCACACCTGCCTCATCGTCCAGACCACCGCGCCGGAATCCGCCCTGTCTCTCACCACCACCGCCCTCTAATCAGGAACTGGCACAAGCGCTTGCGCGCTTCGAGCGGTCGCTCTGCGCCGGAAAGCCGAATGGCAGACGCATAGAGGCGCGGCTACTTTCCTGGAGACGCAACGCAGAAGCATCACGGGCATGCCTGTTTTCAAGAGCGGTGCTGCAAGGGGGCGGAACTCATGTCGCAGGGCGGACCTTGCAGCGGCGCGAAATTATCGTGAGACGGTGAATATCCGGCATACTGGCGGCCATCCTTGAACCAAGGGAGCACAAAAACCATGTTCGCGGAACTCTTCCCGGATTTCATGCTGCCGCGTCTCGTTCTTATCGGCTGCCTGGGCATGACGGCGGCGCAAGCCGGACTCGCGCCCATCGAATTGACGCTGGTGGACGGCGAGGCCATCGGTTACGCCGTGTTTCAGAGCCACAACCAGAAGGTCGTGGCGAACGCGCACGGCATCTTCATGACCCACCTTCGCACGCGGAACGAGGCGTACACCGCACAGACGTGGCGCCTCTCGCGCAGCACCGACGGCGGCAAGACCTTCGAAACGGTGTACGAGGCAACGCATGCGACCAACCCGCCCGTGCTCGAAACGGACGCCGCCGGCACGGTCTATCTCGCACGTCCGGATTTTGAGGATGGCAACGCCTATCTGTACCGGTTCCTGGCGGAGAAGGATTTCCAGGACCCGATTATGACGGTGATCCCCGGCGCGGCGGCGGGCAAGTACTCGATGAGCATGGACGCGGCGCGGGGGCAGCTTTATTTCTTCGCACACAACAACACGTTCAACGTCATCGGTCTCGACGGACAGGTGCGCACGCCGGTGACGCTGCTGCAACAGGGTCCGAACGCCTGCCTGCAGTACCCGCTGCTCAGCCTCGCGGCGGACGGCGCGCTGCACGCCGCATGGACCACGCAGAAGCACGGGGTGTACCTGTATTGGGACATTCATCACATCGTGTCGCCGGACGGCGGGCAATCGTGGCGCGCGCCCGGTGGCGCGACCCTGACGCCGCCGATCGTCGCGGATGACACGGGGCCCGCGCCGCGGATCACGAGCGACGACGAATTCGAGGCGCATACATGGCTGGCGAGCTTTCTCGCGAAGGGCGGCAAGCTGCATTTCGCTTACATGGCGCAGACCACGCCGCCGCGCATGCACTACGCGCGCTACGACTCCGCGACAGGCGCGCGCGAAGTCTTTCTCGAGTCGCAATTTCGAGGGGACACGCTGGAAGTCCTGTCGCTGGATGGGTTCTTCGCCACGCGCGACGGTTCGCCCGAGTCGCCGCTGTATTTCGTCGGCTCGTTCCAGGGGCGCGTGGTCTGCCTCGCGAGCACGGACAACGGGACCACCTGGCACGACCATGCCGCCGCCGATGCGGTCTATCAGCCCTATAGCGTGGGCGGCTGCCGCACCGTCACCCCGGACGGTTGCATTATCGGCTCATTCACCGATCAGTCGGGCAACAACACCATTCCGGACCGCCAGTCCCGTGTCTACTTCTTCCGTATTCCGGCCCGATGAAGGGCTGATTTTCATCCTCGTTCCAACGCTCCCGCGGTGGAAAGCCTCCCCTTGGCGCGCTGCGCCGGCAAACCGGGCGACACACGCATCGAGACGGGGAACAACGCGAATTCGAAACGCAAATCCAGGCGGAAGTCCGGGGAAACCCGCGGGCCGCGTCGCGGCTTTCTATCCCTGTGTTCCGGCGCTGTGGCGGTACGCAAAGACCTTCACCATTTCGAGCGTCACCAGGCCTTCCTCGATCAGGCCGTCGAGTTCCGGCAGAAACGCCTCGATGCGCTCCGGCTTGTCCACAATCTCGATCACGAGCGGCAGGTCTTCGGACAGGCGCAGTATCTTCGACGTGTGGATGCGGCTGTTTGCGCCAAACCCAAGGATGCCGCGCAGTACGGTGGCGCCGGCCATGCCCCGCTTGCGCGCCATCTCCACAATGACCTCGTAGAGCGGACGGCCCTCGTGCCGGTCGCTCTCGCCGATGAAAATGCGCAGGAGTTGGGCTTCCCAAGGCAGTTTCATACGCGTGTCCTCACCATGCGCGGCCCGCGAACAGGCCCGCGAACAGGGCCGCCAGCCCGGCGCAGTTCATGACCACCACGTTCGCGGCGGCGCGGAGCCATTCCGCGTCGCGCATGAGTTCGCTCGTTTCGAGCATGAACGCGGAAAACGTCGTGAATGCGCCCATGAACCCGATCAGCACGATCGCGCGCGTCTCGCCCGTAACCTGGATGCGATGTTCGGCCAGCGTCCAGGCCAGACCCGCGAGAAAACAGCCGGCCGTATTCACCGCCAGCGTGCCCCAGGGAAACGCCGCGCCGGTCCCGCGCTGGACCCAGCCCGAGACGGAGTACCGCGCGAGCGTGCCCAACGCGCCCGCCAATGCGAGCAATAACAATTTCCGCCACATATTCCGCGTTTCGCCCTTGGTGAAAGGCAGCTGCCGTTTCCCCGGACTGCCGCGCCGACTGCTTTTGGTCACGGCGTTCGCCCGAATACGCGGAAAGTCTACCCGATTGTCCGCCATCGGGCAATGCGCCCGCGCCGCACCGGATGCCGGCTGCCCAGCAACAGGCAGAGGGGGCGTCCGGAGCATTCATCGGTGCTGATAAACAATAGTGAGGGAGAAGCGGGCGCGGCCTGACCCCCGCGATCGAAGTTCGGGGGACGGACTGAAGACCGGGCATACCGGCGCAGCAAGAAGCCCGGTCACATCAGGCGCGCGCCATCCGGGTGATATAATCGCGCGGGCACACTATAATACCTCACATCTGCGCAGCAAGAAGCCCGGTCACGGGCGCGCCTCCGGGTGATATGACCGCGCGGGTATACTTATAGTGTTTCACATGACGCGGTCTGTGACAAGGAGAAACGCCCTTTGATCTCGCCCTCGATCATATTGCTCACCGCAGGTGTCTTGGTGCTCGCGAGCGTGCTCGCCAGCCGAATCTCGGACCGGTTTGGCGTTCCGGTGTTGCTCCTGTTTCTCGGGATCGGCATGTTGGCGGGCTCGGACGGCCCCGGCGGTATCCGGTTCGACAATGTCTGGGCCGCGAATGTGGTCGGCACCTTTGCCCTTGCCTTTATCCTTTTCGCCGGCGGCCTGGACACCAATTGGCGCATCATTCGCCCGGTCGCGGCCCGGGGCGCGGTACTGTCGACACTGGGCGTGACCATGACCGCCTTGCTGGTTGGTCTCTTTTCCTGGGGTGTGATTGGATTCAATCTCTCGATGGGTTTGCTTGTCGGGGCAATCATTTCCTCGACGGACGCCGCGGCGGTGTTCGCCATCCTGCGCGCGCGCGGCGTTGGGCTGCGGGGTAACCTGAAGCCGCTACTCGAACTCGAATCGGGCAGTAACGATCCGATGGCGATATTCTTGACCATGGGAATGACCCAGGTATTAACCGTTCCGGGTTTTGGCTGGCCGCAGTTGCTGCCCGCGTTCTTGTTGAACATGAGTTGCGGTGTGGTCATGGGCTTGGCGTCGGGAAAAATCGCCGGGGCGCTGTTTAATCGCATTCACCTCGATAACGAGGGCCTCTATCCCATTCTCAGTATGAGTCTCGTTGTGTTGACCTTCGGTACGACGGAATTCTGGGGAGGAAACGGCTTCCTTGCGGTCTATCTCTGCGGTATCCTCATGAACGGCTCGGATTTTGCCCACAAGCGCGCCGTGACGCGGTTTCACGACGGTCTGGCCTGGCTCATGCAGATTCTCTTGTTCCTGGCGCTTGGCCTGCTCGTGTCCCCCTCACAGCTTCCCGCCATCGCGCTCGAAGCGCTCGCTATCGTGGCCTTTTTGATGCTGGTTGCGCGGCCCGCGGCGGTTGCGATTGGGTTGTGGGGCAGCGCGTTCTCGCGGCGCGAGCAGGCGCTCGTCGCGTGGACGGGCCTGCGCGGCGCCGTGCCGATCGTGCTGGCCACAGTCCCATTGACCGCCGGCTATGAGAACTCGAATACGGTGTTTAACGTGGTGTTTTTCACCGTACTCACCTCCGTGTTGATACAAGGCACCCTGCTGATGCCCGTGGCGCGCTGGCTCAAGGTGGACGAACCGATGGCGTCGCGGCCCCGGTTCTCGATCGCGATCGAACGGGCCGGTCAAGCGCAGGGTGAGACACGCGAGGTCGAGATTCAGCCCAACATGGCGGCTGTTGGCCGCGCCATCTCCGACCTCGGCATTCCGCCCGACGTGCTCATCCTGCTGATCGGGCGCGGCGACGGTTCCGTCGTGCCGCGCGGCAATACCCGCATCGAACCATACGACACGCTGCTCCTGCTCGGCAGTCCGGCGGCCCTTCGAAAGGCCGAAGCGGCGGTATTGTCGCCGCCGAAGCGGGCACGCGAGATGGAAGCGCTCGACGACCCGCTCGCAACACTCCCCATGTCCACCGAAGAGAAGTACCTCGCCAAACAGGTGGTAGTTGTCGGCTATGGCCGCGTTGGACGGCGTGTTTGCGACACGCTGGAAGCACGCAGCGTCCCCTTTGTCGTGGCCGACCAGAACCGCGAGATAGTTGAGCAGTTGCGCGCCCGCAATATCCCCGCCGTCGCGGGAGACGCGTCGGACCCGTTGGTGCTGACGCAGGCGCACATCGCGCGCGCGGCGATCCTGGTCATCGCCACACCCGACACCCTGAAGGCCGGCAAGATGATAGAGATCGCGCA
>JAGMZX010000097.1 GCA_018005585.1 Candidatus Hydrogenedentota bacterium
GCGATACTGAAGATGCGCATAAGCGCCAGTTGATAGGCGATGCCCACCGCGCTGATAAGAAAGATCGCGGCGTACAACATGGTTTCCTTGCCCGTGTCCGCGTGATGCCGCCGAGAACAGACGCCGGCCGGCGCCGGGCCTATTCCTTGCCCCGCGTCAACGGGACAAACTGGACCGGCATCTCGCTGCGCTGCACCACGGAGCCGTCCTCGCGCTTCTCTATGAGCAGAAGCTGCTGCACCTGGAATGGCGGCCCCACCGGTATCGCCATGCGCCCGCCGGGCTTGAGTTGCTCGACGAGCGGCGGCGGAATATGGCTCGCGGCGGCGGTTACGATGATCGCGTCGAACGGCCCATGCTCTTTCCAGCCGTGATAGCCGTCGCCCACCGTTACATGGACATTCTTGTAGCCCACGCGTTCGAGGCGTTCCGCGGCCTGCTCGCCGAGTTCCGCCACGATTTCGATCGTGTAGACCTCTTTCACAAGTTCGGCCAGCACCGCCGCCTGATAGCCTGACCCCGTGCCGATCTCGAGGACCACGTCGTCCCCTTCCGGCTGCAACATCTCCGTCATATAGGCGACAATGTACGGCTGCGAGATCGTCTGGCCGTAGCCGATGGGCAGGGGCCGGTCGGAATAGGCCGCGTGGACGGAAGCGTCGGGCACGAATGCGTGGCGCGGCACGGTGCGCATCGCTTCAAGCACACGCCTATCGCGTACGGCGGTGCGGCTCCACGGCGCGTCCTCGCCGATCTGCTTTCGCACCATCTCTTCGCGCTCGGCGCGATAGGCGGCGTTGGCGTCTGGGGGATCGGCGGCGGGCGCATACACGTTTGAGAAAGCGCACAAGGCTGCGACAACGGCTGCTATTGCATGTTCCGGTTTACGCATCACGCTGCATCCTCGCCACCATCACACCACCACGCGCGCGAATTGTCAACCCCGGAAATACGACGACACGACCTCGTCTACGGCTGTTCGACGAGTCCCGCGTAGACGGCTGCGCGCACGTTTCGCGGCGCAAACGGCTCAAGCACAATGGCGTTCTGCCCGGCTTGCAGGTGCGCGGTCACGTCGAGGCGCAGCGGGCGCCCAATAAACCCACCCACGTACGCGCCGTTGAACGTCACGCGCGCGGCGGCCTCCGGGGCGACGCCATCCAATTCGAGAAATACGCGGCTTGCGGTCCGGTCCACCGAAGCGGGCAATTCCACGTGACCGTAGAACGGGTCGCCTTTCACGGGGCTGAGCGTGAGCATCGCGCCGCCAGGCCGGCCCCAAGGGCCTCCGCCAAAGGGTGCAACGGCTATGGCATCGGCCCAAGCGCTGTCGTCGAACCCCGTGTTCAGCCAGCCCTCCGGTTCTTCGGCGGCCACCTTCCAGGTCGTGTCTACTGGGACAATCAGCGGGTCGCCCTGCTCAAACCCTACGAGGAGCACGCCCAGCACGCCGGCGGGGTTCGGGGCTTCGCCTCCATTCTCCGCGCGCAAACCGAGCACGTTGTCTCCCTCGCGCAGGTGCGCGGCGACGTCAATCTCGAGCGGCGCCTGCCAGCCACGGCCCGCGTCATTACCCGCAGCCGCGCCGTTGACAATCAGCGTCATCGAATTGTCCACCGCGCCGCGAAACAGGGCGGTGGTTACCTTCTGTCCCGCTGGCAGCACAATCACCTTACGGAAACACCGCACGCACGGCGCCACGTTCAGGCCGTCCCCCGCCTCGGGGTGCCAGACCCAGGAAAGCCCCTCGAAAACCGCGGCCTCGCCGGTCTCGTCCTTAAGTTCCGGCTCGGGCAATTCGGGCGTGGGATCGCGCACGACGGCCAGCGTGGCCATGGGCTCCGACTGCGGGTCCAACCGCGGCGGCAAAGGCCGCGCCTCGGGCTGAAACACGAGCAGCACACTCTCATTCGGTTCGAGCGAAAGCGCGAGGTCGACGGAATCGCCGTCGCGTGTGAATGGGACCGTCGTGATTTCATTGCGCATGGCGTCCCAGCATTCCGGCACACCCGGCGCGGTGATGCGGAACCGGAACCGGCGGGGCGCGTCATTCACGTTCTGATTGGTGACAAAGAACAGGTGACGGTCCAGCTTGACCCGGTGCAGCACGTGCAGCCAGTGGTCCGTTTCGCCCTCGATCACTTCGAGGGTCGCATGCACGCCCGCGTCTCCGGCGAAGACCCGGTGCAAGTCTTCCGGCGAAGGCACCTCGGGCAGCAGATACGAACGCCCGCCCGCGTCGTTCGTCTTGCACACCCCGAGGCCGGGCTGCGCCGCATTGCCCCAGACGGCCTCGCACAGCGCCTGGATTTCCTGCGCGGTGCGGCCCAGTGTCGCCGATTTCGAGGGAAGGAAACCGTATCCCACGACGATACCGCCCGCGTCAAAGAAGGCTTTTGCCTTCTCGAGCGCGCCCGCCGGGATGACCTCGACGGGCGGCACGATGAGAATGCGGTAGCTTTCTTCGCGCAGGCGCAACGCGTTGCCGTCGACGGTCGCGTCCATTTCGAGCACTTCATAGGGCATCCAGTCGCAATCGTAGAGCGCGTCCTGGAGCGCCTCGCTCATGTATTCCGGCCGGACCGATTCTCCGGCGTGGTAGCTGCCGCCGAGAAACAGCAGCGCCACGGGGCATACGTGCCGGCCGCCCGTCAGCATCACGCTCAAGCGGCTCGTATAGTCGGCGAACACGCGATACAGCGGCCACCGCGGCTCGAAACCGTTGTTGTAGAAGTAGGGCGGGCAGTCCGTGTCGTACGGCGACCGGGGATTGAACGAATGGGGAATCAGGAAACTCACGCCGCTGACGTGCATGTGGTCGGTCCACCACTTCATTTCGGGATAGGTCAGGTCCTGTCCGCGCGCGCCGAAAATCTCGACCATCGCGATGTCGTCCTTCTTGCCGTACATGTGCGATATCGAGCTGCCGAGTTTCGGCGTTTGCCAGCAGGGCGCGTCGTGGGCGACCCGCTTGCCCATCGCGAACTGCGCGAACACCGCGTCGATCCCGCCGAAGTCCGTGTATTTCATGACCTGAAACATGTTGCCCGCGCAAAGGTCCGGGTTCAGGTAGCAGTCCCGATGTTCAAGGAAATGCCCGATCGAGACCACGCCGTGCTCGCGGCACCACTGCGAGATGCCGCCGTACATGGTCCTGCCCCAGGCTTCCGCCAGTGCATCCTGATACTGGTATTTCGCGGCGGCCTGTTCCTCGCCCGCAAGCCCGGCCTTCCACGCGACCAGCGCCTTTTTCCAGTCCGCGCCCCGTTCCGCAAGCACCGGAAACACCTCGGTGCCCCAATCGCCGTGCGTCTCCGGTTCATCGAAGAAGAACCCCGCGATGTCCTTGCCGAAATCGTCCGGGAACCGGTCGTAATGCGGCTGATACACCGTCCGAAGATACCAGTCCACGCAGTCGCGGCTCGCGCCATCGACAACGATGCGGCCCCGGCTCGGCGCCCAGGAGAAGCCCATGACGCGCCAGTTCCCCGCAGGCGCCTCCCAAGTCAGCTTGCCGTCCACGACGGCGCCGGTGAGATCGGCCAGGCTGCTGCCGTCGATTCCCGCGTCCGTGACGAGGCCCGCCAGAGTCGCAACGTGGTTCTCGCTGACCCAATCCGCTTCCGCGAGTTGCGCGGGCCCGGTCACGTCGACAGTCTTCATGACGAGGCGTTTGCAGCCGTATTCCGGCGGGACCTTGCCGCCAACCTCGCCGCTCGGCCACCATTTCTCGTCGAAAATCCACATTTTCAGGCCGTGTTGCTTGGCCGCTTCGAGGCAGATGGCCAGGTCGCGCCACCAGCCCTCGCCGAGCCAGTCGCTGTGGGGCCGCGATTCCGTCGTGAAACAGCCATTGCCGCCCTCGGCAACCTTGCCGACGTACATCTCGAGCAGTTCCTTGCTCTCGTCGCCGTGCAGCCAGAACAGCGGTCCGGTAAGCCGCCGCGCCTCCACTGGCAACTCGCGGAATTGTTTCTCGAGTGTCTCGAAGGTCATTTCATCGGCGATGGCGCCGATCGAGACAGGGAAAAGGGGAATCACCATAAGCAAGACCCGGACTACGTGCGATTTCACGGGAAGCATCCTCCATACAGCCCGCGCTTGCGCCGGCGCGCATTTGCGGGGCTTCCATCAATGCAATATGGTACCAACCCGGCGCGCTCGATACCAAGCGCGCGAAAAGGCAAAAATCGGGTCCCGCCAGCGGTGGCTCCGCTGTTCCCGTGGCGATTGCGCGCTTGCCCGTTGTGCCCGAGCCTGCGCCCGGCCGGCAGATCACCCCATCAGGTCCGCGGCGCGTTTATAGCTGGGCGCGAGGGCGCGGTAGGCCGCCTGGAACTCGGGGAACCAGCGGTCGTAGACCCGCGCGTTCTCCTCGTTGACGGGGCACTCGTCCACGACGCGAATGATGGCATCACAGGCTTGTTCGACGGACGCATACATGCCCGTGGCGACTGCCGCGAGGATGGCGGCGCCGTAGCTCGGGCCTTCGTCGACGTTTATCGTGCAGAACGGGACCCGGTGCGTGTCAGCCATGATCTGGCGCCAGAGCGGGCTGCGCGCGCCGCCGCCGGATGCGCGCACTTGCGTGGCGGGCACGCCCATCTCGCGGATGATTTCGAGGCTGTCGCGCATGCCGTACGCGACGCCTTCGAGCACCGCGCGGGCCATGTAGGCCTTGGTATGGCGCAGGGACAAACCGATAAACGCGCCGCGCGCGAAGGGGTCCTTGTGCGGGGTGCGCTCGCCGCTGAGATAGGGCAGGAACAGCAGGCCCTCCGCACCCACGGGCGCGCGCGCGGCCTCAGCCGTGATGTATTCGTAGGGGTCTCTGGCGGTTTCGAGCGCAACGGCGCGTTCGAGGGCGCACAGCGTGTTCCGGAACCATTGCAGCGAGCCGCCCGCGCTGAGCATGACGCCCATGACGTGCCATTTGCCGGGCACGGCGTGGCAGAAGGTATGCACGCGTCCCCGCGGGTCCATGGTCACTTGGTCCGCAAAGGCAAAGGTGACGCCGCTTGTGCCCAGGGTCGATGAGATGACGCCGGGCCGCACGATGCCGCAGCCTACGCCGCCCGCGGCCTGGTCGCCGCCACCAGCGACCACGGGGATGCCCGCGGGCAGGCCGGTCTTGGCGGCCGATTCGGCGGAAAGCCTGCCCGTAATCTCGGGGCCTTCGTAGGCCGCCGGCAGGAAGGCAACGTCGATGTCCAGCAAGGACAACAATTCCCTGTGCCAGGAGCGGTTTTTGACATCGAAGAGCAGGGTGCCCGAAGCGTCGGCCACGTCCGTCGCGAACTCGCCCGTCAAGACGAGGCGGATGTAGTCCTTGGGCAGCAGGACCTTGGCCACTCTCTCGTAGTGTTGCGGCTCGTTTTCACGCAGCCAGAGTATCTTTGGCGCGGTGAAACCGGTCAATGCCGGATTCGACACCATTTCGATGAGCCGCCGCTCGCCCACCTTCGCCGTGATGTCGCCGCACTGTTTCGCCGTGCGCTGGTCGCACCAGAGGATCGCCGGGCGCAGCACCTCGTTCTTCGCGTCGAGAAAAACGGAGCCGTGCATCTGGCCCGTCAGGCCGAGCCCCTTTACCTCCTCCGTATCGATGCGCGCAGAAAGCTGCGACAATGCCTCGATGGCGGCGCGTTTCCAGGCTGCCGGGTCCTGTTCCGCCCAGCCGGGTCTCGGGCTGTGCAGCGAATATTCGACGGTAGCCGAAGCCAGCAGTCTGCCGGCCTCGTTCATGGCGATGGCTTTGGTGCCGCTCGTTCCGACGTCCAGGCCCAGCACGATGCTCATGTGCAGTCTCCTTCCCGCACCGCTCCCGCGTTGCCGCATGCGGGCAGCATATCCGAGGGGTACGGCCGGAATCCATGCCGCGGGAACCGCGGTGGGAAATGCGAACCGGAGGAACGGGCCGGAAGCGCCGCGGCTACAGCGCGGCGAGGTCTTCCTGGGGCGCGCCGCCGAGTTCGAGGTAGCGCCGGTAGCTGGCCCGGGCGCCGTCCAGATTCTCCAGTCCGGCGTAGCCGCGCGCGAGATAGAGGTGGACCGGCGGCACGCTTCCGAGAAACGGGGCGGCCTCCTGCAACAGCGACACGACCTTCTCAAACTCGCGCCAGCGCAGCCAGAGCGGGCATTGCAGTTCGATCAGCTCCTGCAGGTAGTACTGCGCGTTGCAGTTGCGCGGGTCGATCCGCAGCGAAGCGAGAAACTGCCGCGCCGCTTCCGGGCCGATGTTCAGCCCGCCATAGTACTCGCGCAGTCCGGCGAAGTCTTGTTTGCGCGACTGGTGGCGCCGTTCCAGGGCTGCCAAGGCTTCGAAGGGAGGCAGCCGGTCTTCGCGCATCGCGCGCGCCGGGTTTTCGACAAGGCCTTCGAGCAACGCCAGCGATTCGGCCACGGTGGACTGATGCAGCACCTTGGGCGCCTCGAATTCCGCCCACGGCCGGTCATCGGTCATGACACGGCCGCCGCGGCAGAAGGCGTCGACGCCGCTCTTGCTCATAACGAACGAGGCCAGCACCTCCTCAAGGTCACAGAGGCGCGCGTCCGCGAGCGCCTGCTGCACTTCGGGTCTTTCCAATCTCGCCTTCGCCTTTTCGTAGTCGAGATAGAGCGGCTGATTGGAGCCGATCAGAAACAGGTCGGCATTGACGAAAAAGGCGCAGTACTCGGGAAACGCCGTTGTGAACGTATAGGTCAGGGAACGCACGACCTCGGGGTTCAGGCTGTGCAGGGGCACCCATTGCGAAACGAGGCCGCCGGGGCGCAGCCGGCGGAGGCACAACTCGTAATATTCGCGCGTGTAGAACGCGGACACACCCGCCACGGCGGGCGGCATGGGCTCAAACGTGATTACGTCGTATTCGCGCGCAGCCGTGAGCAGGAAATTGCGCCCGTCGTCGATCTGGAACCGCACCTTGGGGCTTTCCAGCACGTTCAGGTTGTCCACGGCGAAATAAGGCGCGGCTTCGAGCACGTCAGGCGCAATTTCGACCGCGTCGATGCCACTGAAATCGCCGAGCGCCAGCGTGCCCGCCGTAATGCCGGAACCAAAGCACATGAACAGCACATCGCGCGGGTCGCGGTCGAACAGGAGGGGCAACACGCCTTGCAGCCGGTTCATGCGCACGCCTTTCTCAATAGAAGCGGTCGCCTGCACCCGGTTGATCCACAGGACGCGGTTAGCGCCCCCGGTCTCGTCTTCCGGTTCGCTTACCGCGACGACGCCCTCGACGCCCTCCCGATAGAACAAGACCCTGTGGTCCGCGGGGATATAGCCCACGCTGAGCGCGCGGCTCACGTCACCGGGCAGTGACGCCCACGCGGCCACGAGCAGCGGCGCGAGAATGAGCAGCAGCACCGCCCAGCGGTGCCGTGCGGAAGTCTCAGGGCATGCGCGCATCAGGTAGACGCCGCCCGCGACCAGCACGGCGGCCAGCAGCAGCACGCTGTCGTGCGCGCCAAGCAACGGCAACAGCAGGAACCCGCCCGCGACCGCGCCGAGCACGCCGCCGATGGTGTTGGCTGCGTACACGCGGCCTACGTCGCGGCCCAGGCTGGCGCGCACCCCGCCCAGCGCCTTCACCGCGAGCGGAAACACCATGCCGGAGAGAAACGTGGGCACAAACAGCACCATGAACGAGAGCCGGAATTCCCCGGCAACCAGACGGACCCAGTCCTGCCCGCCGGTCCGTTGGAACGCAAACACGCGGTCGGGCAAGGACGCGAACCAGCTCAGCGAAAAGCAACAAGCCACGCCCAGCAGCGCCACGATGCCGCCCAGCAGCGCGACGCGCCGGCCCATGCGGTCCACGAAGAACGACACGGCGAGACTTCCGAACGCAATGCCGCACAGGAGCGTGGTCAGCATGGCCGAGTAGGCGTAGGTTGTGCCGAGAAACACGAGTACGAGCAGGCGTGTCCAGACGACTTCGAGCGCGAGCATGGCGAAGCCGACCAGGCCGGCTACCGCGGCGATCTTGCGCGCGGGCGCGCTTCCGGAGGCGTCCTCCGGAGGCACTTGCGCCTCGACCCCGTTGTCCGCGCGCGTACGAGACAGAAGGCCAAAGACGACGGCGCCGAATCCGATGACGAGGTTCGCGGCGGCGCCGGCCAGCGTGGTGGTCATGTAGCCGAACGCGGGCAACAGTACAAATCCCGCGAGGAAACAGCCCACAACCGCGCCAAAGGTGTTGACGCTGTAGAGCAGCCCGATGCGCCGGCCCAGCACCACCCTTTCGTGATTGACGAATCGCGCCAGCAGCGGCAACGTGGCGCCCATAAGGAACACCGGCACGAACAGAAGCGCCGCGGACAACAGCGCGCGCAGGGCGGCGCCGGCAAGGGGCGTGCCTTGAAACAACCGCAACAGCGGCACGGCGGCCGACTCGACCGGGCCCGCGGCAAGCAAGAACAGGACCGCCCACGCGCCGATGATGATTTCGAACAGACCGTACAGGACAAGATGGCGTTCGGTGCGGTCCGCGAGCCGCCCCCCCCACGCGCTGCCCAGCCCCAGGCCGAGGAAATAGACCGAGAGCACCGTGCTCACGGCGTGCGCCGTGGCGCCGAGCACCAGCACGAGCTTGCGCGTCCAGACAACCTGATAAACAAGGCCGCATGCGCCGGAGACAAAGAAGAACGACAACACGCCCCCCAGCAGCACGATCGCCGAGAGCGAGCTTCTCGCGCGGCGCGGCGTCTGACAAGTCTCTTCCGTGTCCATGCGCAACCCTTCGTTTCTCGCGATAGTACCGGGCCGGGGCGGTGCGTGTCCAAGCCATGTGCATTCGTGCCGTATTCCCGGTCCGCCTTTTCTTTGCACGTCATGGCGGGTAGAATATTGCACACGCAATCCGGGGATGAGCCAACATGTTGCGCGGGTATGTCGTTCGAGAATCCGACGGACTTCGCGTGCCGGTGGGCGTGTCGTTGATCATCGGCCGCACGGGAGAGTGCGGACTGGTGATCGACGACAGCGCCGCGTCGCGCCGCCATATCGAAGTGTGCGCGCGCAAGGACTCTTTCGTCTGGAAAGACTTGGGCAGCACGAACGGGACGCTGGTCAACGGCGCGCGCATGCTCGCCGGGGAACTGAACCACGGAGACCGCATACAGATAGGCGAGACGGTGCTGCGCTTCGAGGCTGAACAGGCGCCGGAAGAACCGTTGGCGGGCGACGACGCAACCATGTTTCGCGAGACGATCTTCGGTCTCAAAGGCGAGGTAACCACAACGCAGCGCCAGAACAAGGCCGCGGCGCTGCTGCAGGCGTTGTACACGGTCACAAACCAAATCTCCACCACTTACGAACTCTGCTCGCTCATCAACCGCATCCTCGAGACGACGATGCGCGCCATAAACGCGCAACACGGCGCGCTGTTTCTCGCGGATCAACAGGGCGGGCTCCTGCCGTGCCCCGTATGCGGCAATGTCCACGCCATTCGCGACGGCGCGCTGCTGCCGCGCAAGCCGGGCGAGATCAAGATCAGCGAGACGGTGGCGCGGCGCGTGCTGCGCGAAGGCGAGAGCGTCCTTTATCAGGACACGGACGCGGATGGTGAATTGAGCGCCGCGGAGAGCGTGGTGGCCCTGAACCTGCGCTCGATCCTGTGCGTGCCGCTGCGCGCGAAGTCCGGTATTCTGGGCGTGCTCTATATCGACTCCAACCGGCCCAATCAGTCGTACACGGAAGACGATATGCTGCTGGCAACGTCGGTGGGCGCGAGCGCGGGCCTGGCCATCGAGAACGCGCGCATGCACCAGCAGATGCTCGAGAAGCAGCGCATCGAACAGGAGATCGCCACGGCATGGCGCATCCAGCAAGGCTTCCTCTTCAAGGATTGGCCCGCGAACGACCCGCGATTCCAGGTGTATGGAGACATGCGGCCCGCGAAGACGGTAGGCGGCGACTTCTATGATTTCGTGCGGCCCGACGAGCACACGGTGGGGCTGCTCATCGGCGATGTGAGCGGCAAGGGCGTGCCCGCCGCGCTCTCGATGGCGCAATTGCTCGCCGACTTCCGGTTGCGCGCGCGGGAAGCGCTTTCGCCCGCGGCGGTGTTGTGCGCGCTGAACGACGACCTCGTCGACCGGATGCAGTCCGGCATGTTTTGCACGGTCAGCTACTTCTTGCTCGACCTGCGCACGGGCATAGCGACCTGCGCCAACGCCGGCCACCTGCCCGCGCTGCGCGTGCGCAAGTCCGGCGCTGAGTTCTTCGCGAGCGCGTCAGGCGTGCCCGCTGGCATTCTGCCCGGTACTTCCTGGGAGGACGAACACATCCAGATTGACGCCGGCGACGCGATTCTGCTGTATACCGACGGCATCGCCGAGGCGCGCCGCACTCTGGAAGGCGACGGCGGCGCGCCGAAGACGGGGCCTGTGGGGGAATATGTGCCGGAACGCATCGCCCACATCGCGCACGAGACCCGCGGCAAACCGCCGCGCGACATGATCGAGGCGATTATGCAGGACGTGCTCGCGTTTTGCGCGCCCGGGGCGCCGCATGACGATTGCACCATGATTTCGGTAAGATACCTCGGCCATGCGTAACGAAATCCGAGTTGAACTCGCATCGGACGCGCGATTGCTGGGGTGCATTCGCAGCCTGGTCCGCGCCTACGCGGCGGGGTTGGGTTTTCCAGAAGACCGGGTCCGCGAAATCGTGCTGGCCGTGGATGAGGCGTGCGCAAACGCCATCCGGCATTCGTATGCGGGCCGGAACGACGGCACGGTGGCGCTGGCACTGAAATCAGGCGACGAGTGGATGGAACTCGAATTGACCGACAACGGGACGCCCGCGCCTTCCGAGCGGGTAACGCGGCGCGAACTGGAGCGGCCCACGCCGGACACGGCGCGGCCCGGCGGCCTGGGCGTTCAACTGATCTATGAGGTTTTCGACGAGGCCGTGTTCACGCCCGGCGCGACGCGCGGCAACCGTGTTATCATGCGCTCGCGGCGGCCTTAACGGGAGGGTTTCCGAATGGCGTTGGAGTTACAGACCGCGGAGGCGGGCGGCCGGTGCGTGATTCACGTCACGGGCGAGGTCGACCTGTACGCATCCCCGGAGTTGCGCGCGGCGATCCTGAAGGCGGTGTCTGGCTCGGGCGACGGCGTTGCGGTGGACCTGAGCCAGGTCGCTTACATGGATTCCTCCGGCGTGGCAACGCTGGTCGAGGGTCTGAAATCGGCCGGGCAGAAGAAGGTCGCCTTCTCCCTGCTGGCGCCGTCGCAGGCCGTGTTGAAAGTGCTGCAATTGTCACGACTGGATTCCGTGTTCGACATTCGGGAGTCGCTGTAGGGAAGACCATGAGTGCCATCTTGGGATATCCGGGCCGCATTGCCCTCGACGCGCTGCACGCGGGCGGAATGGTCTGCGTGCTGGTGGTCGACACGCTGAACTGGCTTCTCGTGCAGCCCCTGCGCGGAAAAGGCCTGCGCGTGCGCAGCGTCATCGAGCACTTCGTCGAGTTCGGCGTGCGCTCGATGCCGATTGTAGGCCTTATCTGTTTCCTCGTGGGCGTGATTATCGCGATGCAATCGGCGTACACGCTTGAAAAATGGGGCGCGACGAAATTCATCGCCAACCTGGTGGGCATCTCGGCGCTGCGCGAATTGGCGCCCCTGATGACGGCGGTCCTGATCACGGGCCGGTGCGGTTCCGCGATCACCGCGGAAATCGGCACGATGAAAGTGGCCGAGGAGATTGACGCGCTGCACGTGATGGGTCTCAACCCGACGAAATTCCTCATTGTCCCGAAGTTTTTGGCCATGCTGCTGGCCGTGCCCTGCGTCACCGTGCTCGCCATGTTCATCATGATTCTCGGCGGATTCCTGCTCTCGTGCAGTCCGCTCGTCGGCGTGGACCCCGTGATCTATTACGAGCAGACGGCGAATGCGCTGGTGGCCAAGGACATGGTCACGGGCTTGGTGAAGAGTGTTTTCTTCGGGATCACGATCTGTTGGGTGGGCATTTACCGGGGTTTTCAGGTGGAAGGCGGCGCGGAAGGCGTGGGCCGCAAGACCACCTCGTCCGTGGTCACCTCCATCTTTCTGATTATTCTGCTCGATTTGGTGTGGACAACCTTGTTCTATTTCGCGTGACATGGCGGCAAACAACGATAACGAAGCCATCATCGAAGTGCGTGACCTCGTCGTCAAGTACGGCGACCGCACCGTTCTGGACGGTATCAATTTCCGGGTGCGGCGCGGCGAGATATTCGTGATTCTCGGCGGCAGCGGCTGCGGCAAAAGCACGCTGTTGCGGAATCTGGTCGGGCTGATGCGCCCGTACGCGGGACAGATCCTGTTCAACGGCCGGGATTTCACCGCGATGAGCGACGAGGAGCGCACGGAAATCCGCAAGCGCATGGGCATGTGCTTCCAGGGTTCGGCGCTGTTCGGGTCCATGTCCGTCGGCGATAACGTGGCGCTGGCGCTGCGCGAACATACGCGGCTTGAGGAGTCCACCATCGAGATCATGACGAAGATCAAGCTGGAACTGGTGGGACTGGGCGGGTTCGCGGACTTCCTGCCCGCGGAATTGAGCGGCGGCATGAAGAAACGCGCTGGCATCGCCCGCGCGATGGCCATGGACCCGGAGATCATCTTCTACGACGAGCCTTCCGCGGGGCTGGACCCGATCGTGGCGGCGGGGCTGGACGCGCTGATTCGCAAGATGCAGCACACGTTCGGCCTGACCAGCGTGGTGGTTACGCATGAGATGGAAAGCGTGAAACAGATTGCGGACACGGTGTGCATGCTTGAACGCGGGCGCATCGTCGGACTTGGCGCGCTGCAGGAATTGCGGGAACTCGATCACCCCTACGTGCAACAGTTCTTCGCGCGGCGCGCGGCCGATGAATCGCAGATTGACAGCGCGGAATACCTGCGCTCGCTGACAGGCCTGGAGTAACGGAACAGAGGAACGGTACCCATGCCGGCTAAGAAACAGAATTTTGCGGCCACGGAGATCAAGGCGGGGCTCTTCGTCCTGGTGAGCGTGGCCGTGCTGGTTGCGTTTATCGTCGTCATCATGAAGATCAACCTGGCGCCGCCGGAAGTAAAGCGCTATCACACGTTCTTCAACGGCACGCTCGGCCTCAACAAGAACGCCGAGGTGCGCTTCGGCGGGGTGCGCGTCGGCCGCGTGACCGATATCCGCTATGCGGTTGCGGATGACACAGGCCGGACAATCATGGCGGCGAAGGAAGCCGAGGCGGAGGAGCGGCTGATCCGCGTGGACTTCGAGGTGTTGACGGACGTGCCGGTAAACGCCGACAGCGAGGCTTCGGTGCAGCAGACCACCTTTACCGCCGAAAGGCATCTCGAAGTGAGCACCGGCACGCCCGGCGCCGCGCCGCTCGAGGAAGACGCGTGCCTCACCTCGCTGAATCAGGCCTACGGCTTCATTCAACTGCCCGATACGGCGTCCGTGCTAAGCGAGGTCGAGAAGCTGCTGGGCGACCTGCGCGACCTGATCGGCGTGGAAGACGCGAACCAGGTCCCGCCGGGCGATGAAACGGCACCGGCGAAGGAGCAATTCCAGGTGACCCGGATTGCGGCGACGATCAAGAACCTGCTGGAAGACCTGGACGCGTTCCTGGGCGTGGACGAGGCCTTGCAGAAAGAGGAAGCCGGAGAGGAATTCATCCGCCTTACGAACATCACCGCGACGGTGAAGGGCACGCTCGAATACCTGCAGGGCGGCTTGCTCGAGGAAGAGCGCATCGCCGGCGTGCTCGATGAGGCCCAGAAACTGCTGGACCAGTTGAACGGCGTCCTGGCGGAGAACCGCGGGCCAATCAACACCGCGCTGACGGATGTCAGCCAGATCACCGGCGACGCGGCGAAAATCGTCGATGACCTCACGCCGCGCCTGACGGAAATCGTGGAGACGTTGCAGAGCCTGCTCCGAAACGCGGACGGGTTGTCCGGCAACGCCCGCGATTTCCTCGAGGATAATCGGCCCGCGCTTGAAGATATGCTGGCGGACTTGAGCGAAACGATCGGATATCTTAAGACGTTTGCCCGCACGATGGCGGAACAGCCTCAGGCCGTCATTCGCGGCAAGGAACCGGAAGGCCGGAAGAACTAGGAGCAGCCACGATGCGGATACTCGGAGTTGCTGGTGTAGTACTGGTCGCGGCAGGGTGTGTTTCCGCGCCGAAACTCGCCTATCACACCCTCGATCTCGCCGCGGCGTCCCCTTCGCAGGCGTCCGCCGTGAACGTGGTCGTGGACCAGATCCGCGCCGCGGAGCCACTGCGGCGCAATGAAATCCTGATCAAGAAGAGCCCCACGGAGATCGAGTATTACGCGACGCACCAATGGGCGGCGAGCCTCTCGGAACTGGTCACGCAGAAGCTCGGCGCCGAATTCGGCCCGCGCGACCCCGAGAAAGACACCATCTTGGTTTACGGTACGCTCTTGGCGTTCGAACAGGTGGACACGCCGGAAGGCGCGAAGGTGCACGTGCGCCTGGACGTGCAGTTTCGCCCCGAAGGCGCGGGCCGCTATGAAGAACCGGCGCTCGAAGCGGTGTACGAAAACGCGCTGCAGCAGGAATCAAGCGTTGCCGCGCAGGGCGCATCGATCGACGAGACCGTGCGCGCCGTCGTGCGCGCACTGTCGGACCGGATCGGCGCGCTGGCGGCGAATATCCGTGCGGACGCCGCACGGGCACAGGAACTGGTGTCGAAAGCCAAGGAATCCGGTCCGGATTCCTGAACCGAGGGGAACCGCCGGCTTGTGACTGGCGTTGATGCCAAAGACGACCATCTCAGCGATTACGAGCGGGCCATCTGCTACTACGCCCTGCCCCGCATGGTCAACCCCATCACCCTCGGGATCATCGTCGCCTACGCGGTTTGCGTATGCGAGGCTTTGGCAGCGCTGGTCTACGGAGTCCTTTCACAGAACCCCGTCTGGGTCGAGTGGGGCGCCTGGGCGCTGGCCGGGATCATGGTCCTGGGCATCGTCGTGTTCATGGGCCGCGCCTTTCTCAACGACCTCCGCCAGCGCAGGCTCCTCGCCGCCGCGCGCGGCGTGCCCGACGCGATGGGCGACCTCCGCGACATGCCCGACCCCTTCGCCGGGCATCTCTTGCTGAAGCACCCGCGTTCGGCCCGGGGCGTCCTCCTCGAATGCCACGCCGGCGAGACGGTCACGCGCTACACGCTGGAGCAAACGCCGGGCGCCCGCTCCTGGGATATCACGGCCACGGACGGCACATCGGTCTGCCGCGTGGTCACAGTGAGCGGACCGCCGAGTTTCATGCTCAGTGTCGGCATTCCGCGCCGCTTGCGCGTGTATCGCGGCGAGGCTCCAATAGCCGAAATCGTGCAACGGTTCTCCTTTTCCGCGCCCCAAGTGGAAATCCGCTGTCAGGACCCTCCCGGCCGCGAATACCACATCCGCGGCCAGAGCGTGTTCGCCGGCGCCGGCATGGTGGGGCGTATCTATGAACTGCGCGGTTCGGTCTACCTGGATATCCGGCGCGAGGCGCTGCACGACGCGCTGCTCGGCTTTTTTGCTACGCTTGGGTAGACTAACACAGTAGTCTATTGACAAACACGGGGGAAATGCGTATTATTGGGCTTAACATTGAAACAAGCGGCTTGGAGTACGGAAATGAGTGTTAAGGCACATTATCGCGTGTTCATGTTGCTGGCCAGCCTGCTGGCCGCCGCTACGGCGGGGGCGGACGTGACATTCAGCGAGGGACACTGGCGCCTGGAGCTGTCCGGCGGGGCGGGCATTCATTCCGGCAGCACGGACCGGCAGGGCAACACGCTGGTGACCGGGTCGGTCGAGTATGAGTTTCCGGCGACCGCGCGCACCACGCTCGGCCTGCGCCTGCTCCCGCTCCTGATCTACGATCAGGACGACTACGCAACGGCAGTCGGCGGCGGAATCGGGCTGAGCGGGCGGCTGTACCAGCACGCGCAGGAGTATCGCGGCTGGTTCGGCGAACTGGAGGCGAGCGCAGTGGGCCACGACGGCAAGATCCGCGGTAACAGCGCCAGCGTGAATTTCCTCACCGGCGTGGGTGTCGGTTACAAGTTCAAGAGCAACTGGCACGCCACGCTCCGCTACGAACACATCTCAAACGCCGGGCTGGGCAAAAACAACGCCGGCGCCAACTCGATCGGCCTCGCCTTCGGATATACCTTCTAGCAGCAGACAACGGGGATTCCAGGACCGCGCGTGGTATACTGCACCCTCTTGCCGGACATCCATAGACAAACCGCAGGTTTATCAGGAACCGGGAGAGCGCGCGTTCTTGTCTTCATTGGATTGTTTGAAGAGCCATGAAGTTCATGTACCTATTGGTCAAACTGGATGACCCAGCCCAGCGGCACATGCTGAAGATAGCCATAGCCGGCGCGGCGATTGTGCTCGCCGCGTTCTGGTGGCTCGTCAAGCGAGGCACGATTCGTGGCGTATTCCGGGTGATTTTCGACGTGCTGCTCGTCGCCGTGGCGGGCGCGGCGGTCTTCGCGTATTTCGAGTTCGGCTGGCTGCGTTACGGCCAGTACATGAACCCGCATGATGTTTACCACTACTACATGGGCGCGAAGTATTCGCAGGAACACGGGTATTTCAATCTGTACCGTTGTTCGTATATCGCGGACCGCGAAATGCGCGGCGTTTTCAAGAAGTCAGCTATCCGGAATTTGGACACGCACGGCTACGAGAGCGTGGCGCAGGTCTGGGCAAACCGGGAAAAGTGCAAGGCGGCATTCACTCCGGAACGCTGGCAGGAATTCAAGGCCGACATCCGCTATTTCCAGTCCGTCATGCCCACATACAAGTGGCAGCAGGTGCTCGGCGACAAGGGCTACAACGCCACCCCGGTCTGGAACGCATTAGCCCGTCTGCTCACGGAAATCGCCCCGACGAACAACCGGTGGGCCATGCGCTTCCTCACGTACATTGACCTGGTGCTGCTCGTGGTCATGTTTGGGTTTGTATGGGCGGCGTTCGGCTGGCGGGTAATGCTGTTCGCCATCATCTTCCATGGCACGAACTACTTCATGGCGTTCGTCCATATCAAGGGCGCCTTCATGCGCCTCGACTGGGTTGCGGGACTGGTTATCGGCCTTTGCCTGCTGAAACTGCGGTGGTACAAGACCGCGGGCGGCGTGCTCGCGTACGCGGGCATGGCGCGCGTGTTTCCCGTCATCTTCGTATTCGGCATTGGCGTAAAAGCGCTGTTCAATGGACTTGCCTGGCTGCGCGACCGCATCTTCCGCCGCCCGAACGGTGTAGCGCTCAGCACTGCGTATCTGGGTTTTTTCATCGCCTTCGGCGCGGTGCTGATACTGCTTGTCGCTGCGTCCGCGTGGTATGACGGCGGGTTTCAGCTCTGGGGCAATTTCGCAAAGAAGATTGCGGTCCATAATAACGACATCTCAACAACCCGCGCCGGCTTCAAGTACATTTTCTTGTGGAACGATGCGAACAAGGGCGTGGCCTTCCAGCAGCAGCAGACACTGTGGCGGGTCATCATGGGCGTCGTGCTCCTGGCCACCGCATTTCTCACGCGCAAGCTGGAAGATTACGAGACGTTGCCGCTCGGGTTCATTCCCGTGTTCTTTCTTGCCGCGCCTACCTTCTATTACTACGTAATGCTGCTGGTCCCGCTGTTTCTCTTCCTCCCAAAGACCGAGCGTTTGCCCCGGGTGTTCGGCGTCATGCTGATGTTCGGCGTGTCCATTGCCGCGTATGCGACCGGTTTCCGTTATGAACACAACTTCACCTTCTTTTATATTTGCTCCTGGATGCTCCTGAGCCTGTGCGCGTACATCGCCCTGACGGCCCTGTTGCCGGTTCCGGTGGCGGCAGCAACACCAGCTGCCACGCCCGAACTTGCGCCCCCGGCCCGGCGGCGAGCCCCGTGGCGGCCGCTGGCCTCTTTCGGCGGCGGCCTTTTTGCGGCGGCGGCCGTCGGTGTGGCCGCGCTTGCCGCCATAACGCAACTACAGAAGCCGCAGGTTCCGGCCGGCCCGGCGATCAAGCAGGGCGCCAGCCAACGCACGCTGGTTTTTGTTGGAGACGTCATGCTGTCGCGCAACGTCGCGCGCCGGGTCGCGCAGCAGGGCGGGGATTTCACCTATCCGTTTCAGAGGGTCGCGCCGTATCTGCAGCAAGCGGACTTGGCGTTCTGCAACATGGAATGCCCCGTTTCGGGCAGAGGCGCGCGCGTCGAGAAACAGTATACGTTCAATGCCCCGCCGGAGGCAGTGGCCGGTCCTGTTTTTGCGGGCTTCGATGTGGTTTCTCTGGCGAACAATCACATCCTGGATTTCGGCCCCGCGGCCTTGGAAGACACGGTGCGACTCCTGGAATCGCGCCGCATTCAAACGGTGGGATTGACGGAGCGCGATGCGCCTCAGAAACCCGTGATCGTTGATTTGAGCGGATTGCGGGTCGGCTTCCTGGCGTATTGCGACCCGGAGACGCCATATGCGTTTGCCAAAGAGTACGAAGTCTTCGAGACACGTCCGGCCAAGGCCACCCGAGATGCGCTGACGCGGGACATTCCCGCGTTGAAGGGCAAGGTAGATATCGTTGTGGTCTCGATGCACTGGGGCATCGAGTATGTGCCGGAGCCGACCGAACACCAACGGGAATTGGGCCGGTACCTCATCGATCAGGGCGCGCACATCGTGGCGGGACATCACCAGCACGTCCAGCAGGAGCCCGAAGCCTACAAAGAGGGGCTCATCCTGCATGGCATGGGCAATTTCGTATTTGACCAATATTCGCGGCCCTTGACGCGGTTGAGCCGGTTGTACCGCATCGTCGTGGACAACGCTGGTCTCGTGCGCGCCGAATACCTGCCGCTCGAAATCCCGCAGAATGAGTGGCAGCCACGCCCCACCGCGCAGGCATTTGTGCCCGTCCCGCTCAAGAGACAGCCCGTGTCAGGCGCCAACACCGGCCTGAACGCACCCTGAAAAGTCGGGCGTCCTGTTACTGACGGGCTTTCACGCAACTCTTGGCTCACCGCGACAGGGGGGTTATAATTCCCTCCCGTTCGCCTCTGGGGTTATGAAGAAGTCCATCAGAAAGGTCTGGTCATGGCGCATTTTGAGCCGGAACGGCGCATTGAGCTGCAGCAGGTCCGGAATCGGCTTGAGGAAATCAAGTCGTTCGTCTACACGGATGCGCGCGGAGCGGAGCGTGTTGAGTATTGCGTGACGGGCACGGGCCGCGGCCCGGAACGGCCCCCGGAACACGGCTGGCACCCCTTTTCCATTCCGGGTTCGTGGGGCGGCCTCGACCGGACCACGTGGTTTCGCGCGCGCTTTGTCCTGCCTGCTGAATACCGGGGCCGTTGCGCCGTGGCCCTCCTCAAGATCGCCGGCCAGACGTACATCGAGGGCATCGGCCCTTCCGATGAATCCGGGGACGCGCTGGCCTTTGTCAATGGCGTGGCCACGCAGGGCATCGACCGGAATCATGAAGACATCGTCTTGACGCCCGAGGCGCGGGGCGGCGAGTGTTTCGAGATTGCGCTGGAAGCATGCCCCGGACCGCGTTTCGACGCGATGCACGTATTCCGCCGTGCCGACATGGCGGTGTTCAATCAGGGGGTATGGGATTTCTACTGGGACGCGACGGTGGCCCTGGACGTTCACGCGGAACTCGACGGGGAAAGCGCGGATGCGCGGCGCCTGCTGGACGCCGTAACGCAGGCTGTGTTCAAGGTGGATTTGCAGCACGCGGGCACACCGGCGTTTTTCGCGTCGCTTGAACATGCACGCCACTTCCTTCGCGCCCTGCTCCTGCTGTTCCGGGGCAGCCGCGGCATGGGCCAACTGGCGTTGATCGGCCATTCGCACATCGATACGGCGTGGCTGTGGCCCCTGCGCGAGACACAGCGCAAGGTCGCGCGTACGTGGTCGACCGCCCTTCGGCTGATGGAGCGCTACCCCGAGTTTATCTTCGCGGCGAGCCAGCCCGCGCTCTACGAATTCATAAAGGAGAACCACCCCGAGCTCTGGCGGCAGGTCAAGAAGCGCGTGAAGGAAGGCCGCTGGGAGCCGTGCGGGGCGTCCTACGTCGAGCAGGACAACAACATCTCGTCGGGCGAATCGCTGGTCCGCCAGTTCCTGACCGGAAACCGTTTCTATGAACGCGAATTCGGCGTGCGCTCGCGCATCGCGTGGCTGCCGGACGCGTTCGGCTTCCCCTGGACCCTGCCTCAGATACTGCGCAAGGCGCAGATCGACGCGTTTCACACGATCAAGATCTTCTGGGGCCGGTTCACGCGGTTCCCGTTTAATCTGTTTCAATGGCAAGGCGCGGACGGCACGCGCATTCCCACGTTTCTGCCCTTTGTCAACTACAACGGTAATCCGCTTCCTTCGGAATGCATCAGGCAATGGAAACATTTCGAGCAGAAAGACACCGTAGACGAGGTACCGTTCACGTTCGGCTATGGCGACGGTGGCGGCGGTCCAACCAAGGAGATGCTCGAGTATGGACGGCGGCTGGAGAACTTCGCCGGCGTGCCGCGTTGCGTGTTCAGCCGCACGCAGGATTGTTTCGACCGCGTATTGACGCGGGACACGCTTCCCGCGCTGCCGGTACACAACGGCGAGCTATACCTGGAATACCATCGAGGCTGCCAGACGACGCAGGCGCGCACGAAGCGGAACAATCGCAAATGCGAGATTCTGCTTCAGAACGCGGAATTCGCGTCGAGCATGGCCTTGCTGCACGGCGGCGCCTACGACAAACGAAGTACCGACGATGCCTGGAAGCTCGTGCTTCTGAACCAGTTCCACGACATTCTGCCGGGCTCGTCGATCGCCGAGGTGTATCACGTCGCGGAAAAAGACTACGCCCGTGCGCGGGCGCTTGCGTCGGAAGCGCGGGATGCCGCGCTGGCGCATCTCGCCGGGCGTATCGACACGAGCGGCCCCGGAACCGCCATCGTGGTGTTCAATCCGCTGTCGTGGGTGCGCGATGATGCCGTCCGCGCGGCCTGCAAGCTGCCCAGCGGACCGTTTCACGTCGTCGGGCCGGACGGCCGCGTCGCGCCGAGCCAGGTTATCGGCAAGAATGACCTGCTATTCGAGGCGCGGTCCCTGCCTCCGCTCGGGTACGCAGTCTACCACGTGGTCAAAGGCGCCGCGCGCGCGCCCGGCCGCGGCATCCTCAAGGCCGGGCCGCGCCTGCTCGAGAACAGGTTCGTGCGCGTCAAGATGGACGCTTGGGGCCGGTTCTCGAGCGTCTACGACAAGACCGAGGGCCGTGAAGTGCTCGCCCCGGGCAAGAAGGGCAACGTGTTGCAGCTATTCGACGACCGGCCGCACGGCAACGACGCCTGGGACATCGACCATAATTTCGAAAGAATCGCCTGGGAGCCGGGCAAGGCTGAAAAGATCACCGTCACGGAATGCGGCCCCGTGCGCGCCGTGGTCCGCGTTGAACGCAGAACGGAACACAGCGTCATCGTTCAGGATGTCACCCTTTACGCGCTGCTGCCGCGCATCGAGGTGAACACGCGCGCAGACTGGCGGGAAAAGCACACGCTGCTGAAGGCCGCGTTCCCGGTGGACGTGCTCAACACGCGCGCGGCGTTCCATATCCAATTCGGGACGGTCGAGCGGCCTACCCACGACAACACGGCATTCGACCGCGGACGCTTCGAGGTTCCGGCACATTACTGGGCGGACCTGTCCGAAGGCGACTATGGCGTGAGCCTGCTCAACGACTGCAAATACGGCTACGACGTGAAGGGCAACGTGCTGCGGATTTCGCTGCTGCGCGCACCGACGGACCCCGACCCGCGCGCCGACGAGGGGCGGCATGAATTCACGTACGCGCTGCTGCCGCACGCGGGCGATTGGCGCTGCGGCACGGTGCAGCAGGGCTACGAACTGAACTACCCGTGTTTTGCCGTCGCGGCTGAACCTCACGGCGGCGAACTGCCGAAGAGTTTTGCCCTTGCCGCCGTCAGTGAGGACAACGTAATCCTGGAGACTATAAAAAAAGCCGAGGACTCGGGCGCAATCATTCTGCGCGTCTATGAGGCGTACGGCCAGCGCGGCGACGCGACGATTACGCTGGCGCGCAAGCCAATCGCAGTGACGGAATGCGACCTCATGGAGGAGCACGACGTTCCGGCCGAAACGCGGGGAAGCGAAATCCGCTTCTACATCAAGCC